>JALYWF010000165.1 GCA_030852845.1 Pseudomonadota bacterium | reverse complement strand
CCACCATGCTGTTCACGAAATGCAGCGCGGTAACATTGCGCACCCAGGCATTCTTCGCGTTGTCGATGGAGACCAGGTCGCGGAAGTGGTTTTCGTCGGAGTAGTACTCCTCCGCCGCATAGTCGGGGCGATCCATGTTGCCGTAGGTGCGCGTGCGCACCGCGGGATCAAACTCCGAGACACCGCGCAGGTTCTCCACGCCGACCTGGCCAATCCGCCCCGCATCGCTGGCGCTCATGACCAGGCCGCCGCCCCAACGACGCTCGATGGCGCAGGTGATGGGGGCATCGATCACGATGGTGTTGCCGTCGATGCCGGTGATCACGCGGTCCCAGTCGACATTGAAGGGGCGCCAGGGCGCGGTGGTGCTGCCGGCGGCCATGCCGACGGCCTGGATCCATTCCTGGTTGCCGATGCGCCGGACGACCACGGCGTCGCCGGGCTTGAGCCCGCGGGCGGAGGCCAGCCGCAGGCGCTGCGAACCCACCGGCACGTATTCATCGGCCACCTGTCGCTGCGTGGCCTCGTCGGGAACGGCGCCAGATGCGCCGGCAATGGTGATGAGGCCGGAAGGACCGCGCGGGCCGCCACCGGCGCCCCGGCCATTGCCGGTGCCCACCAGTACGGTGCCCGTATCGCCCATGCCCTCGCCGCGCAGGACGATGCCGCCAGAGCGTACCTGCACCGGTGTGGACATGCGGTAGTAGCCCGCCCTCAGCAGCAGGGCGCCCCGGAAGCCTTCGGCGTCGGCGGGCAGCGCCGCCAGCTTGTCGATGGCAGCCTGGAGATGTGCCGAGTTATCACCTGCAATCGGCCAGATGGTCTCGCGCACCGGCAGCGTCGGTATTGCGCCGCCGCCCCCCATGTAACCCGCATGCGAGGCATCGATCAGCACGTTGCCCTGCTCATCGGGCACGTAGCGCAGCCTGCCGTCCGGGCCGGGATGGACCCGTGAAGTTGCCGGCGCCAGGTCCTGGGCGCGTGCGGCGGACAGCAGCGTCGGCGCCGCCATGGTGAACTGCAGCAGTCTGCGACGGGTCAGGCTCATGCTTGCTCCACTTGCAGGATGTCGATTGCCATTGCGGGGCTTCGTAATTTAATGTGCCGGCACCGGACGCCGTCACGTACCCCCTTCGAGCAATGACGGGGCCCTAGCGTAACACCACGGGGTGGTACGCCGAAGACGTGGGGCGCCGGCAGAAAAAGACAAAGGGGGATCATCCGGTCATGGATTCATTGCACAAGTCCGTCCTGTACGTGTCGCTGGCGGCATTGCTGGCCTCGATCGTGCTTTTCGCCACAGGCATGCCGCTGGTCGCAGGTTATGTCCTCGTGGCCTTTTTCCTGCTGGCATCCTTCGCGGTCCGTGGCTCGGAAAAATTCAGTGGCATCTCCTTCAGCCTGCTGATCTTCGCCGCCGTCACGCTTGCGATGACGTATCCGTCGATCTTCGTCCGCTGGGGCGACTTCAAGCTGAGCACGATGATCGTGCCGCTGCTCCAGATCATCATGTTCGGCATGGGCACCGCGATGAGCGCGCGGGATTTCGTCGGCGTGGTGAAGGCGCCCAAGGCGGTGTTCATCGGGCTGGTGGCGCAGTTCACCATCATGCCGTTCGTGGGCGCGGCCCTGGCAACGATGTTCGATCTCGGGCCGGAGGTTGCAGCTGGCATAGTGCTCATCGGCGCTGTTCCCAGCGGCCTGGCGTCGAACGTGATGGTCTACATCGCCAAGGCGAACCTGGCGCTGTCGGTGACGCTTACCACGCTGGCCACGCTGCTCGCGCCACTCGTCACACCGTTCTACATGCAATGGCTGGCAGGACAGTTCATTCCCATCGACGGGATGGCAATGATGTGGGACATCATCAAGATCACCATCCTGCCTATCGTGGCGGGCCTGGTATTCAACCGCTTCCTGCATGGCCGCACCGCCTGGCTCGACCGCCTGATGCCGCTGGTGTCGATGGGTGGCATCGTGGTGATCCTGGCCATCATGACCGCCGGTGCGCGTGACAACCTGCTGGTGGTGGGCACCTTGCTGATCGTCATCGCCCTCATGCACAACTTCTCGGGCTACCTGCTGGGTTACTGGAGTTGCCGGCTGCTGAGGCTCGACGAGAAGTCCTGCCGCACCATCGCGTTCGAGGTGGGCCTGCAGAACGCGGGCCTTGCCACCGGGCTTGCCCAGACCATGGGCAAGATGGCCACGGTGGGCCTGGCGCCCACGGTGTTTGGGTCGCTGATGAACATCACGGGCGCCACGCTGGCGAACTGGTGGCGGAGCCGGCCGGTGGCAGGCGACGCGAAGGGATGACACCGCGCGCCGGCGCGCGGTGGACCTGGCTCGCGATTGCGCGGTCCAGCGGAGGACTGCGACGCACGGGCGCTCATCGGATAGCGGTGTGGTTGCTCACGCTGCTTCCGCTCGCCTTGTCGTCCGCCGTTCCAGCAGCGCCCCTGTCGGTGTACGGTCAGCTGCCCGGCTTTGAAACTGCGGCCCTGTCGCCCTCTGGCGAGCGCATGGCCATCGTCGGGGAGTTGAGCGGCGAGCGCCGCCTGGTGGTCCTGGAGGCCGACTCCACTGTAGTGCTGGCTTTCCCGCTCGGGGACATCAAGATTCGCGGGATCTACTGGGCTGGCGAACAGGACGTGCTCATCTACAAGTCCAACACGCAGCAGCTCAGCCTCATCGATTTCACGGCCGACAAGGTGGAATTGTATTCGATGGTGGTGGTGCCTCTTGACGGCCGCAAAGCGTGGACCGTCTTCGACGGAAATACCGGCATCGTGGGCGGGGTGTCGGGCTTCCACGGCATCCGTGAGAAGAACGGAAAGTACTTCGGCTACTTCGGCGGGATTACGCTGGAAGGCAGTCTTTCCCTTGGCAGGCAGCTCGTCAGCACCGACCCTGTCCTTTATGAAGTGAGCTTCGAGACGGCGAAGGCCCGCAAGCTCGCCAACCGGTTTGATGGCGATGGATACCGTGACTGGATCATCGGTCCTGCCGGCGAGGTAGCTGCCACCCTGGACTTCTTCAATGGCAAGGGCGAATGGGCCATCCGGAATGGCAGTGGCAGAGGCATCGCGAGGGGGGTGCAGCCAACGGGTGATGTTTCACTGGTTGGCCTGGGTGCCTCCCCCGATACCATCGTGTATTCGGTTGCGGACGAAGAGGGCCACATCAGGTGGATGGAGGCGCCCACTGCCGGCGGCGAGGGGCGGGAGATCCTGGAAGACGCCGCAATCCGGGATGCAGTCTTCGATGAACGCACCAACCAGCTGATGGGTTACATCGCGGAGGGCGACCTGCCTGCCTACACCTTGTTTGACGCACGCCGGCAGAAGGTGATGGACGCCACGCTGAAGGCCTTTCCGGGCATGGGCGTGCACCTGGAGGGCTGGAACCAGAGGTTCAACAAGCTGATCGTGCGTACCGAAGGATCAGGAGACCCTGGGACCTGGTGGACAGTTGACCTCACCACGGGCGCAGCGCGCGATATCGGTGTGTCCTATACGCTCCGTGCGGAAGAAGTCGGGCCCGTTCGCATGTTCCGGTACACAGCGGCGGACGGACTCGGCATCTCTGCTGTGCTGACGCTGCCACCGGGGGTACCGGCGGAGGACCTTCCGGTGGTGGTGATGCCGCACGGGGGTCCGGCTGCCCGCGACTATCCCGAGTTTGACTGGTGGGCGCAGGCGTTTGCCTCGCGTGGGTACGCGGTGCTGCAGCCGAATTTCCGCGGGTCGACAGGGTACAACATGCAATTCTTGCAGGCCGGCCATGGGGAGTGGGGCCGGAAGATGCAGAGCGATCTTTCCGACGGGCTGGCCGCCCTGGCACAGGAGGGAATAGTCGATCCCGCCCGTGCCTGCATTGTGGGTTCCAGCTATGGCGGCTACGCCGCGCTGGCGGGCGTCACATTGCAGAAGGACATCTATCGCTGCGCAGTGTCAGTCGCCGGAGTCAGCGACCTTGCGGAAATGGTGGAGACGGATATCCGTGAGAGTGGCTCGAATTCAACCCTGATCCGCGTGCTGCGCAAGGAAGTCGGCTCCGGGCGGGACTTGCGGGCGGTTTCTCCGTTGAGGTTCGCCGATTCCGCCAATGCGCCGATCCTGCTGGTTCACGGACGGGATGACTCGGTGGTGAGCCATGCACAGAGTGCCAGCATGGCCAGGGCCCTGCGACAGGCGGGAAAGCCCGTGGAATTTCTCACTCTCGACGGCGAGGACCACTGGCTTTCCCGGAGTGAGACCCGGCTCGCGATGCTCAACAGGGTTGTTGCCTTCGTCGAGGAGCACAATCCCGCTTCGCCTGCACCCGCGGATTGACCGTGCGCAGGGGTGTCCTGCGCACGGTCCGTTCCCAAGCTACTCCCGGCGGCACACCACTTTCGAGAGTTCCATGCCTTCGCCTTCGATCCGCATGCAGGTGGGGCGATAGCGGTCGCGCACGTAGTAGGCGTTCTCGAAGTCTTCCGAACGCGGGTTTTCCATGCAGTCGTACTCGAATGGCAGCCGTGCGTTGCTGGGCCGCCAGGCGCGCTTGATGGTGAACGGCTCGGAGTAATACTCCGGATCGGTGATGGTCACCTCGATGTTGATGGCGCTGCCATCATCCGCCAGGGTGAAGCGCTCGACGGTGTGCAGCTGCGCGCTGGTGGGCTGGCCCATCGCATCCAGCTCGGCGTAGCCATTGAAGCCGACGGAGTCGACGACCAGGGTGTTGCCTTCCCACTTGCCGATCGAATCACCGACGTAGCTGGGCTCGAGGTTTTCCGGGTGGGTGCCATTGATGCGGATGCGGCGCGTCATGCGCGGCATCTCGTAGACGATGGTCACTTCTTCGGGCGACTGCAGCACCACGATCTTCTCGCGCGGCATGGTCATCGTCGACACGGCACCCGGGCGGCAGGAGGTCCAGGCCGTGTGCATGATGCTGCCGGCGGGCCTCGCGGTGGCGCGGTCCATCATGGCCTTGCCCGCGGCCGAGAGCTT
>JALYWF010000158.1 GCA_030852845.1 Pseudomonadota bacterium | reverse complement strand
CCACCATGTCCCAGGATTTCGACCCACTGGCCCCCGAAGACTTCGACAGTCCGCACGTCGAGTACGCGCGCCTGCGCCGCGAATGCCCCGTGGCCCATAGCGATGCCTGGGGCGGATTCTGGGCATTGATGAAATATGCGGACGTGACCAGCGCCGCCGCCGACAGCGACAACTACATCACCTCGAAGCAGAACGTGGTGCCCAAGGTGGCCTTCACCGGCCGCCGACCGCCGCTGCACCTGGACCCTCCCGAACACACACCCTATCGGCGCGCGATCTCGCCGCTGCTGGCGCCCCAACGGGTGGCCCGCTTCGAACCGGAGATCCGCCGCATCTCGCAAGAGCTGCTGGGCCACATGGTGGCCAAGGGCGGCGGCGACATCTGCGAGGAATTCTCCTCGCGGCTGCCCATCCTGGTGTTCAACAGCTGGATGAACCTGCAGCCGGAACAGTCGGCGCAGCTGGCAGAGGTCGGCCGGCGATACAACGTGGCCGTGCAGTCCAATGACGAGGCCGCCACCAAGGAAACCAGCCTCAAGCTCTACGAGATGGCGCGCGCCGTGCTGGCAGAGCGCAAGGCACGGCCGCTGCCGGTCGACCAGGATGCGACCAGCTCGCTGCTGGCGGCGCGGGTGGACGGCCAGCCGCTGCCTGAGGAGATGATCGTCGGCACCATCCGCCAGGTGCTGGTGGTGGGCATCATCGCCCCGACGGTGATGATTGGCTCCATTGCCGTACACCTGTCGCGCGACCAGGCGCTGCAGCAGCGCCTGCGCGAGCACCCGGAGCTGTGCGAGACTGCCACGGAGGAGTTCCTGCGGCTCTACACGCCCTACCGCGGTTTTGCGCGCACCTCCCGCACGGACGTGACGCTGCACGGCCGTACCATTCCAGCCGGTGAGCCCATCGCGCTGGTCTATGCCTCGGCCAACCGTGACGAGGATGTCTTCGAGGATCCGGCCAGCTTCAGGCTCGACCGGCCGAACATGAAGGATTCCGTGGCCTTTGGACGCGGTCCCCACATGTGCCCGGGTGCGCCGCTGGCAAGGCTTGAGTTGCGGGTCGCACTGGAGGAACTGCTGGCCGCGACGCCAGGGGGTTTCACGCTGGCCGGAAACATCGTGCCCACCAGGTTCCCGGAGATCGGCGCCTTGCGGGTGCCGCTGAAGTTCAACTGACCCGGTCGGGCTCGCAGTGCACGGGGGACAAGTGATGCGGACACTCAGGCGCGCTGCGATCGCCATGCTCTGGTCGATGGGAACGCTGCTGGCACTGCCGGCGCACGGCGCGGCGCCGGATATTTCCGGCACCTGGCTGCCGGTGGAATCCCTTTCCACGCCCTGGCCCGATCCACTGCCGCTCACCGCAAGCGCACGCCAGCGTTATGCCGCATTCGACCCTGATCGCGACGAACCTGCTGCCTTCTGCATGCCGCTGGGCACGCCGCGCAATACGCTGGCTGGCATCAGTCCGCTGGAAGTGCTGCAGACGGATGATCGCGTGTACTTCGTTTTCCAGCCCAACCTGCTCAACGCCGAAACGCGGCGCGTCTACTTGGGCAAGCCACTTCCTGCAGCCGATCCGGATCGGCTGCCCACCTGGCTGGGCACTTCCAGTGGCCGGTGGGAAAACAACGCGCTGGTCGTCGAGACCATCGAGATGGAGCCGCAGTCCATCCTCAACGGCAACGGCCTCTCGCACCTCGGAGGACTGAAGGTGAGGGAACGCTGGGAGCTCGCCAATGATCCGCGCCGCGGCCGCCTGCTCGTGAACAACCTGGTGCTTGATGATCCGGCCACTTTCACCCGGCCCCTGCAGCTGAAGCGGGTGTTCGCCTGGGCGCCGGATGCGCGCCTGGCGGAAGGTCAGTGTTCCGAGCGTTTGTGGATCGACCAGATATGGCGCAACCGCCTCAGGGAGCATGCCGCGGCGCGCAAGGCGGGTGCAAAGTGAAACGCGCAGGCCTGCTGCTGGTCGCCCTGCTGCTGGCGGCGCCCGCGCTGCCGGCCCAGCATCCTGCAGTGGCGCGGGAGATGGCGGGTGTATGGCTGCCCGACAGCAAGCGCAGCGATCGTCCGCCGGCGTGGCCGCTGCGTCCCGAAGCGGCCGCATCGCGCGAGCAGTGGCTGGCCGAATACGGGCCCGTCGACCCCACCATCGACGACACCAACGCATCCTGCATTGCCGAGTCGATGCCATGGCCGGTGCGGCTGATTGCGCAGTATCCCTTCGAGGTGCTGTTCACCGCCGACCGGGTGACGGTCTTCCACGAGGTGTTCGGCAGCCTGCGCCGCATTCCCGTCGGCCCGGCTCCCTACACCTTCGATGCCCTGCCGTCGGCGATGGGCACGTCCAGTGGCCGCTGGGAAGGCGACACGCTGGTGGTGGAGACGCGCAATATCCGCCGCACCGGCGCGGGCAAGCCCACCGGGGATGTGCCGGTCAGCAATGCCCGCCGCATCACCGAGCGCTGGTCCATGGGCAGGGACGAGGATGGCAACAAGCAGCTGCGCAACGAGCTCACCATCATCGACCCGGTGGTGCTCAGCGAGCCGGTGCGCTACACCATGCGCTACAAGTGGTCGCCCGACATCACCGTGGGCGAATATCTGTGCCAGCAGGACATCTGGGACCAGAACCTGCAGGGCTCGCCCAGCAGCGTGCCATGGCGCAACTGAACGCTACTCCGGGATCTCCTGCGAACGCACCCATTCCTTGCCGCCGGCGAACTTCACGCGCAGCAGGTAGATGAAGCGCGCATCGCTGCGATCCGGATTGCCCGTGATGGTGACCTTGTCGCCGGCCTTCAGGTCGCCGGGCTTCCAGTTGTAACGCGTGAGCAGCACGCGCCCGGGCAGGAACACCTTGTACTGTTCGGTCTTGCCTTCGGCATTGGTGACGTCGAGGTCGATGAAGGAATGTGGATTGGTGAACCCGAAGAACTTCACCGTGCCGGTGACCGACTCCTGCCGCGTGCGGTCGAAGTTGGCCGTGGAATGATGCGCGGCCGCGGCGGTGGCCAGCAGCAACAGCATGGGAAGGAAACACTTTGCAATGCGCATTGACTTGATCCTGGCTGCAAGCGCTTGCAGGACTATAGCAGGCCAGCCGTGAGGGAGGCGCCCATCGAAGCCCTGTCGCTGCGCCTGGCGCGGTTCGTGGTACAGACGCCGGAAGCTGGTATCCCCTCTTCCGCGCTGCGCAGTGCTGCGCGAGCGGTGCTCGATGCCTCCGGCGTGATGCGGGCGGCAAGCGCGCTGGCGCCGGAGGTGCAGCCCTTCATTGCCCACGCGGTGGAAGGCGGTGCGGGCCCCGCGAATATCCTGGGCACGGCGCACGGGGTGCGGCCCGCCCTGGCTGCGCTGGCCAATGGCGCCATGGCCCATGCGCTGGACTACGAGGACGCCCTGGACGGCGCACCGCTGCATCCCAACGCCTCGCTGGTGCCGGCGGTGCTTGCCCTGGCGCAGGCAAAGGGCCGCGTGCCCGGACGAACGCTGCTGGCGGCCATCGCCATCGGCTGCGAAGTCTCCTGCCGTATTGCCCTCGGCCTGCGCCAGCGGCTGGAGGACGGTGGCTGGTATCCGCCGCCCATCCTCGGCGCCTTCGGCGCGGTTGCCGGCGCAGCGCGCCTGCTGGGCCTGACGCCGCAACAGCTGCTCGATGCCTGGTCGTTGCTGTTGCTGCAGAACTCCACTCCCGGCGAAATCAAGCATGACCGCGACACCGTCATCCGCGCGGTACGTGAAGCCTTCCCGGCACAGGTCGCGGTGCAAGCCACACAGCTGGCGCTGTCAGGCGTGCGGGGTTTTGGCGCGCCACTGGAGGGACGTGATGGCTTCTTCCGTGTTTTCGCCGGCAACCGCTATGACGCAGGGGCATTGTTCGCCGGACTGGGAGAGCACTGGCATATCGAATCCCTGAGCTTCAAGCCCTGGCCGAGCTGCCGTGGCACGCACGCCGCCATTGAATGCGCGTTGCTGCTGCGTTCCAGGGTGGACTGGCGTGCGATCCACGAGCTGCACATCGAAGGCTGCGAAGTGCACCGCATGCTGGCCCTGCCGTCCGGACGCAAGGCGGCACCGCAGACAGCCATCGACGCCAAGTTCAGTCTGCCCTACACCGTGGCCACAGCACTGGTCTGCGGCAGCGTGAACCTCGACAGCTTCGGCGCCGAAGCACTGGCCAGCACGCAGGTACTGCAGCTGGCGCAGCGCGCGCGCTTCGTGCAGCGGGAGGACTGGGGCGTGGAGCGGGCGGCCAGCGGCGCCCTGCAGATCCTCGACGCAGAGGGCCGCATGCTGCGCCATGAGATCCTGCATCCCCGCGGCTCGCCCACGCGGCCACTGGACGAGGCAGAACTGATCGCGAAGTTCGTGGACTGTGCGGGGCGCGCCCGGGTCCCCGTTGCCGCACAGGCTGCGGCCGCGCTTGCCCGACAGATCCTGGATATGGAAAGCGCCCCCGACGCGGGGGCGCTCATCGCCGGCTGAAGATCTCCGCAAAAAAAGCGCCCCGGTGGAAGCCGGGGCGCTGGTTTCAGGCAGAGCTTGCGGGAGTGTGAAAGCCTAGCGGCTCACCTGCAGGCTTGCACCGCCGTCGCGGCCACCCGTGGAGGTCGCGACGACCTTCACCCACAACGCATCCTTGGCCTTGAAGTACGCGGTGTCACTGGCCTTGCGCAGGCGATCCAGGCTGTCCACCGCCGTGCCGGCCGCCGCGGTGTTGAAGCCCGGCAGCTCGAAGATCACCCATGAGCCGGGATTCATCTCGGACAGCGAGAGATTGACCGACGGCCTTTCCGTGGTCACCTTGATCTCGGTGCCGGCGCGCACGTTGGTTCCCGTCAGCTGGTAGTCCTTGCCGTCGCGGCTGAGGATCACCGGTGGCTGCTGGGGAGCACCGCCGGGGCCACCGGCGCGACCGGCGGGCGCCGGACCCGTGAAGCCAGGACCACCACCACGAGCCGGTGCTGCACCAGGAGCAGCGCCCGCGCCCGCCCCGGGAGCGCCACCACGCGCGGGAGCCGCACCGGGTGCACCGCCACGCGGGCCGCCGAATCCGCCACCGGCTCCGCCGACATTCAGTCGACCGACGTCACCCTTGCAGATCGCGGCATTCCAGTCGCGTTTGATCTGGCACGCCTTGGTATCGGTCGCGATGCTGTCGTTCACGCCGTCGTGGATCAGCACATAGGAGTTGGGACCACCGCCGAGGGAGCCGTCGCGATCGAGGATGGCCGCGGTCTTGTAGGCCGTGCTGCCGCCATGGTCATTGCCCCAACGGCGTTCCATCGGCGGGAAGTACACCGGCTTGGCATCCACGAACTTCACGTTCTCGACGGCGTTGTTGGAGCTCACGCCGAAGCTGGTGTACAGCAGGTAGGAAAGCGCGCCGCTCTTGCGCTGGGCGTTGTCCTGGTAATTGCGGAAGGTGGTGTTCACCACGTCATGGCGCAGGTCGTAGTACTCGTAGGCGCGAATCGGGAAGTCCGGAATCATCGGCTTCGGCAGGCTGCGGCCGTACTTCTTCTCCTCCGGCGTGCGCGGATTGCCGACGTTCTCGGTCTCGCCCACGAACAGCGAGTCGACCACCTTGGAGGTGAAGGGATCGCGGCCCGGGGCACCGGACGCATGCGTGTAACCCATGGCGTTGTCGGCAGCCTTCAGGTTCTTGAAGGTGTGCATCTCGCCACGGCCCCACACGCCGCCATTGCGGTTCTTGTAGGCCGTCAGGTTCTCGAACACGGTTTCCAGCGTCAGCCCGTTCGGCTCATTCGGATTGGCCTTGGGCATGTGCGAGCTGCCGGTGACCGTGAACGAGTTGTCCGCGTTGATGTTGCGGTCGAACATGAAGCCGTCATAGTTCGAGTGGGCGACGTTGCCCTTGAACTCGCGGAACGGCGTGCGGCGCGGCCAGGTGTTCTTGCTGATCTCGGTGCCGTCGAACTGGCCGTTCGGGTGCTCCGGCAGCGAGAGCCAGAAGCCATTGGCATCGGAGCCGGCTGCCACGTTGTCACGGTAGGTGTTGTTGGGATTGGTGATCCAGAAGCTGGCCACCGTGTTGTCCGAGGGCAGCAGCACGTCCTTGGATGCCTGGCCGGCAGACCTCACCGCGTTGCGGTTGTCGTAGTCCTCCATCTCGCCGGCAGCCGCCAGGTTGGTCGGCACGCAGGGCTTGGAGGTGTGGCACTTGGTCTGGATGGCCAGGTTCTTCACATACTCGTTGCTGTGCTCGATGCCGTCCTCGAGGAAGAAGCAGTGGCCTACGGTGTTGTAGGTCACGTTGTTCTCGATGCTCAGGTAGTTGGTGCCGTGCACGGTCACGCAGCGGTTGTACGTGTCGTGGATGGCCGCGTTCCTGATGTACTGGCCCTTGGCGTCGCCCACCAGATGCCAGTGGATGGGGTAACGCGCCAGCGTCAGGTTCTGGCCCATGCGGTTCAGCTCGACGCCCGAGACGAACATCTTGCTCGAAGGCATCGCCATGATGTGGCCGCCGAAGAAGGTCTGCGCGGCATCTTCCGAGGCCTGGATCTTGATGTTGCGCGTCAGCAGGCCCACTTCGCCGCGTTCATCCACGTCGAAGGTGATCTTGCCGAAGTGCATGTAGTCGAGCTTCTTGTCGAGCGTGAGCGTGTTGCCATTCACCGCGGTGATGGTGCGACGCTCGGCCTGGCGGGGGTCGTAATCGGTGGATGCGAGGACGATCTCATCGCCCACGCGCCAGTCCCTGGCATTGAGCACCTGGATTGAAGTGGCGCCGGCGTTGGCAGTGGCGGCCAGCTTGGTCCAGGTGTTGGTGCGATCGCCATGCAGGTTCAGCGTGCCACCGGAGATCATGATGCCCCGGTCGCCCATGCCGGCCATCACGTCTTCACCCTTCACATTGTCGGTGAAGGTGATGGTGGCCTTGCGGGTGTGCGGCTTCGCCTCGGTGCCGATTTCCAGCTCGCCGTGGAGCATGATCCACTCGGTGGTGAGATCCAGGTCCGCCTCGTTCGAGAAGGTGAGCTTGCCGTCGATCGACAGGCCGCCCAGTGCCGGCGGACTCACATCGAGCACCACCTGCTTGTCCTTGCCGATGACGACCTTGTCACCGGCTGCCGGAACCTTGCGGTTCGGCCAGGTGGCCGGATCGGACCAGCGGCTGGCTTGTGCGCCAGCGTTCTGCGCCTGGACGACTGTGAACACGCCGCCCAGCAGCACGGCTGGGACCAGCGTTGCCAGAAGGACTGGACGATATTTCCTGATCATGACTTCAAACCCCCGGACTGCATTGACCATATTCAAGTGCCTCCGGAACGAGGCACTCTTTAGCTGGGGGTGAGCATAGCGCGATCGTCCGCCCACCGGCACGGGAGCCCGCGGAGGTTCCTCTCATTGCGCCGGCAACGTAAGGAATGCGAAATCCTGCCCGGTCAGGACGAGGCTACAAGGTCTTCGCCACCCGTATTGTCATGTAGTTGCGGCCGCGGGTAGTGGGAACGTATCCGCGCACGCGATTGCCCGAGCGGTGCATGTAGGGATTACTGATGAACGAGCCGGAGCGGAACATGCGCGAGCTGCAATTGCCCTGCTTCTGTGCCGATCCATCGACTGGCAGCTCCCTCAGGTCGGCGTTGTAGCAGTCCTCGACCCACTCGAAGGCATTGCCGTGCATGTCGTACAGGCCGAAGGCATTCGGTGGAAAGGAGGCGACGGGAGCGGTCTGGGCGAGCCAGGTGTCGCGACCTTCCGCCTTGCCGCCGAGGCCCGGCCCCTCGATGCCGAAGTTGCCGTAGTTGTGGTCCAGCTTCTCGCCCCAGGGATATGCCGTGGTCGTGCCGGCGCGCGCTGCGTATTCCCACTCGGCTTCCGAGATCATGCGGTAGGCGTCGTCACCGCCCGTCTTCTTGTTGAGCCAGCCGACATAGGCCTGGGCGTCGTACCAGCTGACACCGACCACGGGGCGATTGCCGCGACCATGATCGACGTATTCGGGCGCGCCCGCAGCAGCTCCGCCGGGCGGTGCGGCGCCGGGTGCCGCTGCTGCCGCGG
>JALYWF010000154.1 GCA_030852845.1 Pseudomonadota bacterium | reverse complement strand
GCCATGTTGATCACGCCCATCACGCCGAAGGTGATGGCGAGGCCGATGCCGGCGAGCACCAGCACCGAGCCCAGGGACAGGCCGAAGAACAGCATCTCGATGGTGGCGTACAGCTTGCGCGAGCCCTCGATTTCCTTCACGGCGACCCCGGCTGCCTGCAGCACCTCGGGGCTGGTTTCGGCATATGTTCCGTCCTCGCCCGGGGTGGTGATGCCCTTGAGCAGGTTGAAGGCTTCCGGATGCAGGTTTCCGCGCAGCGCATTGACGGCTGCCAGGCGCACGGTGGGGTCCGGACTGGAAAGATCGGCCATGGCCAGCGCCACCAGGAGCTGGGACCGGACCTGTGCGTCAGGTTCGATGTCGAGCCGGCTGTGCAGCAGTGCAGTGGTTGCAGGGTCCGTGGAGCGCAGCATTTCGCTCACAGCGGAAAGGCGCGTATCTGCGTCGGGACTGTTCAGTTCCAGCGTGGCGAGGATGGGTCGCAGCTGGGCCCGCAACTGGTTGTTGGTGGTGATGCGCGCGTAACCGGCAGCAGGTGCTTCCCCGAGCGGGGATCCGGTGCGCACATCAGTGAGGTCGAGCGGATCCGCCTCGGCAGCCGCGATGACCACCTGCTTGTCAGACAGCCGGTAGAAGAGCCTGCCATCCCGCAGGGCAGAGAGCGTGCGCTGGGCGACGGGGCTTCCTTCGGCAGCCAGTGCGGTCACCAGTGCCTGCTTGTCGGGGAGGTTCGCATCGGGCAGGGCTGCCAGCAATGCGTCGAGGTCGGCGGGAACCGCGGCGGGCGCGGCCGCTTCGGTTGCCGGTGCCTCCACTTCCTGCGCCACGGCGCCGGCCAGCCAGAACGCCAGCCACAATCCGGACAAAATTCTCTTGATCACGATTCCTGCTTGCGGTCAGACCTGCCCGCCGTTCCAGTGGAGCGGCGGGCAGGTCGTTTACATGGTCACTTCACAGGGCCTGCAACTCAGTAGTTCTGGCCCGAGCAGGTCTTGGTGACCTTGTTGTAATTGCCGCACTTGAGCGTCACCCAGTCGGCCTCGGTGTCCTTGCTGCCTTCCAGGTAGTCGGACCAGGCGTCGCCCGGCACCGCGTCCGGCGTCTTCCACACGGTGTCGAACTGGCCATCGGCGCGAACCTCGCCGATCAGCACTGGCTTGGTGAGGTGGTGGTTCGCCAGCATCTTCGCCGAGCCGATGCCGGTGAGGTTCGGAACCTCGACGCCGATGATGGCGTCTGCCACCGCGTCGGTGTCGGTGGTGCCGGCCTTCTCGACTGCCTTCACCCACATCTGGAAGCCGATGACATGCGCTTCCATCGGGTCATTGAAGGTGCGCTTGGGGTTCTTGGTGAAAGCCTGCCACTTGGCGATCCACTCGGAGTTCAGCGGGTTCTGCACGCTCTGGAAGTAGTTCCAGGCGGCCAGGTGGCCGACCAACGGCGCGGCATCCAGGCCCGAGAGCTCCTCTTCACCTACCGAGAAGGCCACCACCGGGATGTCCTCGGCGGAGATCTTCTGTGCGCCCAGTTCCTTGTAGAAGGGCACGTTCGCATCGCCGTTCACGGTGGACACCACCGCGGTCTTCTTGCCCGCCGAGCCGAACTTCTTGATGGCGGCCACGCGTGACTGCCAGTCTGAATGACCGAAGGGCGTGTAGTTGACGTCGATGTCGCTCTCGGCGACACCCTTGGCGATCAGGTAGGCCTTGAGGATCTTGTTGGTGGTCTGCGGATACACGTAGTCCGTGCCTTCCAGCACCCAGCGCTTCACGCCCACCTCGTTCATCAGGTAGTCCACCGCGGGGATGGCCTGCTGGTTGGGGGCTGCGCCGGTGTAGAACACGTTCTTCGAGGACTCTTCACCCTCGTACTGCACCGGGTAGAAGAGCAGGCCGTTGTGCTTCTCGAACACCGGCAGCACCGACTTGCGCGACACGCTGGTCCAGCAGCCGAACACCGCGGCCACCTTGTCCTGCACCAGCAGCTGCTCGGCCTTCGTGGCGAACAGCGGCCAGTCGGAGGCAGGGTCGACGACCACGGCTTCCAGCTTCTTGCCCAGCAGGCCGCCGGCCTTGTTCTGCTCGTCGATCATCATCAGGATGGTGTCCTTCAGCGTGGTCTCGCTGATTGCCATGGTTCCCGACAGGGAGTGCAGGATGCCGACCTTGATGGTTTCGCCCGAGGTGTCGGCCGCCGTGGCTTCGGTTTCGGGGGCCTTCGAACAGCCCGAAAGGACGGTGGCGGCCAGGGCCGCAGCTACCGCCGTATTGAGGAATACACGTCTGGATTTCATTGTTGCTCCGGGAGTTGGGGGGCGGAGCCAGCCGCATGCGGGTTGGCTCCGCGTTCAGGATCAGAACGTGAACAGGGCTTCGAGTGCGACGGAGGTCGGGTTGGGACCGGCACCGGCGTAATCGTCCTTGCGGTACTCGGCGACGAGCAGCAGGTTGTCACCCACCTTGTAGCTCGGGGAGATCGTGAAGCCCTTCACGTCCACCGTGCCGTCCACCTCGTAGTCGTGGTAGCGGCCAGTGATGCCCCAGGGACCGGAAGCATAGTTGGCCATCACCAGGAAGCCGTCACCCTCGGCAGCGCCGTAGTCGGCGGTGTTGTACTCGGCGGCAAAGGTGAAGCCATTCATGCTGTACGACGCCCACACGTTGATCACGTCGGTGTCGCTGTCCTCGTCCGAGATGTAGAAGGCCTTGGCCGTAAACCCTTCGAAGGGCATCAGAGCCAGGCCGACTTCGTAGCCGAGGTCGCCCGTATCGGTGTCGTAGGGATTGATCGTGCTGGCGACGACCGAGCCCATCACCGCGAACTTGCCACCGTCGTAGTAGGCGGACACGCCGTTCTGGTAGTAACCGTAGAAGTACGGGGCGTAGCCGACGCCGCTGTACTGGAACAGGCCCGTGGGTTCCTCGGTCTCCCAGCCGCTGTAGCTGAGGAAGCGGCCGACCTTCATGCTGAACTGGTCGTTGAACTGCTTGGTGATGAAGGCCTGCTCGACGAAAGTCGTGCTCTGATCCTCGAAGTCGTTGCTGTATTCGACGTCGACCTGGGCGGAAACGCCGTTCGATCCGGCGAACTTGAAATCCGTTTCGAACTGGTCGATGGCGAAGCTGGCCGCCTGGCCGTCCGAGTCGTTGGAAAAGAGCGACATGTCGGCGAAGCCGGTGACGGAAAAGCCCTCACCCAGTTCGATGTCCGCGAACGCGGAGGGGGCGGCGCCTGCGGCCACGGCGGCAACCACGCCAGCCAGGATCCTTCGGGATCCGATTCGTGGCAGGGCTGCTGTCGGCCGTGAGAGGGGGGAGACCTTGTCAATTCCCATGTGGGTAATCCTTGTCGGTGGTTGCGGGGGTGCCGCCGGCGGAATGGCCCGCCGCGTGCAAGGAGGAAGCTATGAGAAGCCCGTCACGCGCGGTACGCGTTGAATGACGTAGGCGGGATGCGTCAAACGACGTAGACAGGGGCGGAATTGGTGGTCTTTACAATCGAATGATCGAGCAAGTTGCACCAAAAGGCGGCATGGCCCCGCACCAGCGCATCATCAGGGAGCGTCGGCAGTACAACCAGTGGGTGGCCAGCCAGACGCTGGAGGACTATGCGCTGCGCTACACGGCCATCCAGGCGCGCCGTTCCAGCTTTCAGGTGGGCAACACGGCCTTCGGGCCCATTGCGTTCCTGGCCTGCGAGGCCATCGGTGGCGCCATCACGCTGTCCTATGGCTTCACCAATGCGGCCAGCGCCATCGTTTCGTTCTGCGCGCTGATGTTCCTGATCGGGATTCCCATCTGCATCCAGGCCGCGCGCTACGGCGTGGACATCGATCTGCTGACCCGCGGGGCGGGGTTCGGCTACATCGGCTCCACCATCACTTCGCTGATCTATGCCTCATTCACCTTCCTGCTGTTCGCCATCGAGGCGAGCATCATGTCCACAGCACTGAACCTGCTGTTCGGACTGCCCCTGGCCATCGCGCACCTGGTGAGCGCGCTGGTGGTGATTCCCATCTCGCTGTATGGCATCAGCCTGATCAGCCGCTTCCAGATCCTCACCCAGCCCGTATGGCTTGTGCTGCAGGTATTGCCCCTGGCCTACATCGTCTGGCGCAATCCCGCGGAGATCGCCGGCTGGACGGCCTTCAGCGGCCTGCATGGCAGCGGCGAGGGCCTCGACTGGATGCTGTTCGCCGCGGCATCCGGCGTGCTGCTGTCGCTGCTGCCCCAGATCGGGGAGCAGGTGGACTACCTGCGCTTCCTTCCCGAGCGAAAACAGGGCAACCGCCTGGGGTGGTGGGTGG
>JALYWF010000107.1 GCA_030852845.1 Pseudomonadota bacterium | reverse complement strand
TGGCGCTGTATCGTGCGAAGGCCATGGGCCGGGGCAAATTCTGCTTCTTCGAAAAGGGCAATTTGCCCAAGCCCTGAGCCAGCAACGCTCAATCCCAGACTGTCGGCGCCTCACCCTTGTCGGGATTGTCCATCCTGACCACGCAGAAGCGATGCCCGGTGGGCGCTTCCATCACCCACCAGCTGTTGCGCACCCATTCCACGCGCTTCGCGCCCAGCTTCTCCAGCCGCAGGACTTCGGCCTCGATATCGTCTGTCTCGATGTCCAGGTGCACGCGGGAAGGGTGCGCCACCTTCTGCACGTCGATGTACAGGCCTGCCGGCGCACCATCCAGTACTGCGTACAGGCCCAATCCCTTTTCGTCGTAATCGCGGACCTTGAGACCCAGTGCCTGTCCCCAGAAATCCGCGGCCTCTGGCAGGCTGCCCTGCTGGCTGTCGATGATGAATCCTGCCAGGCGACTGCGATGTGACATGGGATGTTCCGGTTACTGCTGCTGGCGCATCAGGTCCGCGTCCGAGCGCAGTCCGGCAAGTCTTGCCGCATGCCCGGTTTCGAACTGCGTGCGCAGGGCCTTCGACTGTTCGGCCGTAAGCTGGGACGACATGGCGGAGAGGATCCGCATGTTGGTGCCGTGCTGGCGGTTGAGGGTTTCTTCGCGTAGCCGGAGCGAGGATTCCATGTCACCGGGCTGGGGAGTGCTGGCCAGTTCCAGCGATTCCTCGGTCTCGCGGCGCAGTTCGGCAGTGGCGACCTTGTTCAGGGCCTGCAGCTGCTCTGTGGTCAGGTTGTAACCGGCAATCGCGAGGCGGTCCTTCCATGCCAGCACACGCGCGGTTGCTGTCTGGTCCGCCTGCAGCAGCGCGTTGGTGCGAACAGCCTCCGTAATGACAGGGGCCGCCCGCATCACAGGCTGTTGTACCTGGGGAGCCGCCGGGGGAGGCACCGGCTCTGTGACGATGGTGCCAGCCGTGCTGGCGGGCACTACGGCAACTTCCGGCATCTCGCGGATGGCGGCGGGGGAGGCCACCAGTGGTGCCTGGGCCGGCGGCGCCGGCTCAGCCGGCTGCGTCACCTGTGCGCGCAGCTCCGTTATTTCCTGTCGGGCGGCGCGCAGTTCAAGCCAGAGGTTGCCCGCCACGATGCCAAGCGCAATCGCCAACGTAACGCTGATGCCGACGAGACGTCCCATGGCCAGCCTCCCTTCTTGTTATGGGGATACAAAACCACGGACCGGCTGCGGATGTCTACTCCGGCTGGAAAACTGGCCGGGGGAAGGGCCGTCTCAGCTGCGGCGGACCTTCAGGCAGGCCGCGAAGCGTTGCTCAAGTGCGTCATGCACCGCGGGATCTGCCGCATCCAGGCCCAGCCATTCGATGCGCAGGGCTTCCCACGCGCGCTCATCGGCCTGGCGGACCTGCCCGAAGCCCTGGCTCAGCAACTGCAGTTCGATCTCGCGGCGCCGGGCGACGTCTTCGGACGGCGTGGGCTTGCCGCCGAGGATCTCGGCGCGAATGCACAGGCTGCGCAAGGCCTGCTCGCGCGCGGCATCATCGACTTCGGAGAACTCCCCCTGGTCTGCCCTGGAGATGGCCTGCCGCAGCGCCTGCAGGATGGCCTTTCCGGGCCAGCGCGGCACGCTGCCGAGGAACTCCTGGGCGGAGGCCTTCAGTTGCTCGCGGTCGGCGTCGCCGCGCAGTACCGCCCGCTGGTACGCACGCACCTGCGCTGCGGCGGCGAACACGCTGGCTTCGGCGGCCTCGGCATCGCGCTGTGCGAGCCCGGCGATCTGTGCCGTGTAATTGTTGATCGCGCGCTGGTAGCGCTCGCGCAGGCTGCGGACGTCGCCGCGCGGGAGTTCCTCGACCCCGTTGAAGGCCTGCTCCCACTCTCGCAGCCTGGCTTCGCCGGCGGCGCGGTCCGCCGGTCCTTCCTGGCATGCCTGTTCAATTGCCACGCACAGCTCCACGGCCACGGACTTCGCCTGCTCGAGCGCGGCGTTCTGCGTCGCGATCTCCTGCTGGCGTCGGTCGAACACGGCGTTGCACGCGGCGCGAAACTCATCCCACATGGCTTGCGAGCGGGCATGGGGCACTGGACCGGTGGATTTCCACTGCGCCTGCAGTCGCTTCACCTCGTCGATGGCGCGGGGCAGGTCGGCAAGCGTGGCCAGCTGGGTGGCGCGCGTGACCAGGGACTGCTTCTGGGTGGCGTTGTCCTCGTACCAGGCGTTGACCTTTGCACGCAGACGATCGAGGGCGCCGAAGAACTCCACATCGAGGGGACGACCGGCATCGCGCTCGACCGGCACATGACGGCGCCATTCCTGCGGCGCCTCGCGCAGCACACGCGTCACCAGCGGAAAATCGGGCTGCTCTGTATCCAGGCCCGCCTCGAAGGCCTTGAGACGTTCCAGCACCTGCCGGCGCGATTCCAGGTTCGCACGACGGATCGCTGCCTGCTCGGCCAGCCAGGCCTGGCATGGCTGGAAGGCTGCTGCATAAGCCGCCTCGAACCGTTCCGACTCGGCCGTGGCTTCGACATCGATGCCCTTGTTGATGGTGCGCCACTCCTGGCGCAGGGCGCGCAGGTGTTCAACCAGCGTTTCAGGCGCCTCGTCCACACCCACCAGTGCCTGCACCTCCTCGATCAGCTCGATGCGTTTGGGTGCGGCGGCGTAGTCCTTCCACTGCCGCAGCTGGTTGAGGCGTGCATCCAGCTGTTCCAGGTTGCGCGCGAGATGGGGCGGCAACGCTGGCGCCTCCGCCATCGCCGTCTCGATGGACTGGCGGAAACGCGCCGCCTTGCGCGTTTCGCCACGGCCCAGCGCGGCGCCACTGAGGCGGATCAGGCTCAGGATCTCGGCATGCAGCTGCGACTCGCCGGCCTGCTTTTCGCTGAGCGCCTGGGTAGCCGCCTGCGCGTCGGCCTCGCTGGCCTCCTGCGCCAATGCCTGCTCCCGTGCTTCTTCCGCGGCCTGCTGCTCGGTGGCGCGCTGCTGCGCCAGCAGTTCGGCTTCCAGCGCTTCTGCGCGGGCGCGTTCGACTTGCTGCTCGGCGGCCAGGCGCGCGACTTCATGCTGGTATGCGGCAATGGTCTGCTGGCAGCGATGCAGCGCCTGCTGGCCACGCTTGCGCAGGTCGGTGTCGATGTCGGCAGGCAATGCCTGCCAGCGCGCGGCATAGACGGACAGTGCGCCTTCGTACAAGGCGTCATGCGGTTTCGCCGCGAATCGCTCGATGGAAGCGCACAGGGCTTCGGCATCGCTCCTGGCCTGCGCGCGCTGCTGCTGCTGCGCCTGCAGCGCATCCAGTCGACCCTTGACCAGCTTGTAGGCTGCCTTGTCACGACCCTTGAGACGGGGCAGCAATGCCTGCCAGGAGGCCGGGTCGCTGACCTGAGCGGCAGCCGCCTGGCGAATTCGCGTGGTCTGGCCTTCCACCGACAGTCGCATCAGTTCAACGGATTCCAGCGCACCGGATTCGATCGCGCGCAGCAAACGCTGCTGCTCTTCCGGATCGACCGGCGGCGGAGCCGGCTCGGGCGGTGGAGGCGGAGGTTCGACTGCAGCCGTGACAGGTGGTGGAGGCGCGGACCGGAACAGGCGGGAGAGAATTTTCATTGCGGAAAATGATACAGGATGCAACCGTCGTCGGAATTGGCTGACTGCCGGCCGGGGTTCCCTGCACGTTGCGTGTGTGGCACGCCCGGCTACGCTCGTTTCCCGGCAACAGGGAGAAGAACAATGGGCATACTGAAGGCACTCGGTGCACTGATCATCGTGGTCTGGCTGGTTTTGTGGCTAGCCCTGAAAGTCACTACGGGCGTGATCCACCTGTTGGTGGTGCTGGGTCTTGCGATGCTGGTGATCGGCTTCCTGAAACGCAATTAGCGCAGGCGGGGTATCTGCACCTCGGCCACGATACCGTCCTCAAGCCGCACCGATCCGGCGAGAAAACCCGAAGCGCCGATCTCCTGCGCATAGTGAAGGAGGCGTCCGCCGTCTGCTGTGCGCATGGCTGTAGGGGGACCCAGCAGGGTGAGGACTTCCAGTTCCGGCATGCCCACGCGGACCTGCTCCCACTTGGCCGCATCAAGCCATGTGGGCTGGGCGGGCGGCGGAGCAGGGACGGGTAAAAGCCGGGACTCCGGCAGGTTGGCGCGCGTGCCCAGCTGCAGGCGCAGCGACTCGATCTGCCGAGCCTGGTCCATCAACTGGGTCTGCAGCCGGCGCAGGTCCTGCTCAATCCGCGAGATCTGCAGCGCGTCCGCTGCGCCGGCCTGCGGCACCCACAGCAGAACTGCCGCAAGTGCCGCAACACGCATGTGGGTCAGCGCCGTGTGAGGAGCAATCCGACCAGGAAGCCTGCACTGGCGGCCACGCCGATCGCGGTCCACGGATTCTCATGCACATACTCGTTGCTGCCGTCCACGGCGGCACGTGCGCGATGCATGGTGCTCTGCTGGATGCTGGAAAGGCGCGCCCTGGCAGCAGCCAGCGACTCCTTCGTGCGGGCCCTGACTTCCTGCACCTTCTCGCCGGCCTGGCTGGCGGTCGCCGAGAGCAGCGCCTCGGCGTCGTCCACCACCGCCTGCATATCCCGGTAGAGCTTGTCCTTTGAAATGCCTGCTGCTGCTGCACTGCTCGATGCGGCCATTGGTGTTCTCCGTCTGGTGAATCGTAAGGCCAATGCTACCGGCTGTGCCGGGGCTGGCACTGGCAGGGTCGGCATTCATGGCGTAGGACATTGCCGGCCCACATGTCGGCAATGCTCCGACTCTTTTCCTCGCGGCCCGGTTGCCCAATGCCTGTTCTTTCCCGAAGGAGGAACCTCACATGGCATATCAGGGCAGATGGCGAGACGAGGACCGTTACCGGCTCGATGAGAGCGAGCGGTTCCGTTGGGATTCCTGGCGTGACGAGGCGGATCATGGACGGTCGCTGCGCGACAACGACGGCTACGGCCGCGCATCCGGTCGCGACTATTCCGGTCAATACCGCGCGGCGGATGGCCAGGCGGGGCAGCGTCGCAGTGCCGGTTCGGCAAGTGATCGTCGCGGCATGGGCCCGCGCGGTTACGTGCGATCAGAGGCGCGCATCCGCGAGGATGTGTGCGATTTCCTCAGCGATGACCCGCTGGTCGACGCCACGGATATCGAGGTCGGGGTAGCCGGCACGGAAGTCACGCTGGCCGGCACCGTGGAGACGCGCCGCGAACGGCGCCGTGCAGAAGATTGTGCCGAGCGAGTCTCTGGCGTCACCCATGTGCAGAACAACCTGCGCGTGGCACGGGAAGAGGCCGAGGGTGCAGGCATTCCATTGCCGACACCACCGTTCATTTGAGTCCAGGTCCAAGGAGGATTCTGCAATGGCTGACGAAAGCAGGTGGAGTGAGGGTGATCGTTCTGGCCGCAATGACGAGCGCTGGGGGCGCACGGATTCCGGGCCACGCGACGAACGTGATGAAGGGCTGCGCTACGGGCGCGACTACGGGCAGCCGTATCGCGGCTATTCGCGTGAGCGGGAGGAAGCCTGGCGCGGCCAGGGTCGCGATGCCGGTTCGCCCTCGGGGTACTACGGGCGGGACCGTGCTGATGCGTGGCGCGGATACGAACGCGAGCCAGGGCAAGGCTACCGTGACTACCGCCGCGACGTGGGTTATGGCGGCCAGCGTGGCGAAGAACGCTTCGGCCGGGATGAGAATCGCGGCTGGTTCGAGCGTGCTGCAGACGAAGTCTCATCATGGTTCGGTGACGACGACGCGCAGCGCCGTCGGGAACGCGATGCCATGTTGATGGGACATCGTGGTCGCGGCCCGAAGGGCTATGTGCGCTCCGACGATCGCATCCGCGAGGATGTCTGCGACCGGCTCAGTGACGATTCCCTGGTGGATGCTTCGGACATCGAAGTTGCGGTGGTGGGAACCGAAGTGACGCTGTCCGGTACGGTGCAGACCCGTGAGGAACGCCGTCGCGCCGAAGACTGCGCCGAGCGGGTACTTGGCGTGTCACATGTACAGAACAACCTGCGCCTGTCACAGGCCGGATCGGTCGGCAGCACGTCGTCGTCGAGGCTGGGCGGCAGCACCATGCCCAATGGCGCGAGCCCTGGTCGCGCACCTCACTGACAAGCGGCAGCAATATTCTCCGGCCGTAGGAAAATTCCTACGCCGGAGGATTCCCAAGCGGCTCATTCTGCAGCCCGGTACGATGCCGCGCAGCAAGCGGCGCCATCGCCAGGAAAAATTTCATGCAGTCGATCTTGGGGAGGCTGGATCCGCCTGCCGGCCAGCGGGAAGACGCTCACGTGTCCGCGCTGGTGGCAGAGATCGACAGGCTCAGGGCCGATATCCTCTCGCGCGACAATCTGCTGGCCGTTGCTGCGCACGAGCTGCGCAATCCCATGCATTCCCTGCTGCTGCTGGTCACGGCCACTCTTTCCATCGCGCGGAGGGAGCGGCTGGATGCCCTCACGCCCAAGCTCGAGCGCATGCGGCATGTGGTCGAAACGTCGGTGAAACGGGCGACGCTGCTGCTGGACGTCGCGCGGCTGGAGTCGCAGGCCTGGACGGCCGATCGCAGCGAGTTTGATCTCTGCCGCGCCATACGCGAAACCTGCAGTTCGTTCGAACCTGACGCACAGTTCGCGGGCAGCACAATGAGCCTCGACCTGCCGGCCGAACTGCGGGGCTCCTGGGATCGCCTGGCCGTTGAGCAGATCATTGCCAACCTGATTTCCAACGCCATCAAGTACGGGCATGGCAGTCACATCCAGGTGTCACTGCAGCCCCTGGGCATGATGGCTCGCCTGTCGGTGCGCGATGAGGGCATCGGCATCAGCACTGAAGACCAGCAGAAGATCTTCGAGCGTTTCCAGCAGGCACCCGGTTCGGCCCGCAAGCGGGGCGGCTTCGGCATCGGCCTGTGGCTGGTGAAGTCACTGGTGGAAGCGCATGGCGGCAGCATCTCGGTGCAGAGCACTCCGGAGCAGGGCGCGACATTCACAGTGCTGCTCCCGGGGCTCGTGCCCGCCGCCGGATTTCCCCGACCCAGTCCCTGCGTACCAGAAAGCTGAAGCACGATTACATGACGAACGAAAACCTCACGCTCGACCGATTTTCGACCGGTATCGAAG
This sequence comes from Pseudomonadota bacterium, assembly GCA_030852845.1. Taxonomy (GTDB): domain Bacteria; phylum Pseudomonadota; class Gammaproteobacteria; order Steroidobacterales; family Steroidobacteraceae; genus ZC4RG30. The sequence continues at coordinate 30,921 of JALYWF010000107.1, read as the reverse complement.
GTCTCGACCTCATCACCAACGGCGGCCTGCTGGGCTGCGGTGTGTACATCGTGCAGGGGCTGCCCGGCTCCGGCAAGACCATCCTCGCCAACCAGATGTGCTACGCGCACATAGCGGCCGGAGGCCGCGCAGTGTATGTCACCCTGCTGGCCGAATCACACACGCGCATGCTGCAGCACCTGCGGCCCATGTCGTTCTTCGACGAGAGCGTGATCCCGGACCAGCTGTTCTACGTCAGTGCCTTCCGTACGCTGGAAGAGGAGGGCCTGAAGGGGCTCCTGGGCCTGCTGCGCCGGGAGATCCGCGATCAGCGCATCAGCCTGCTCGTCCTGGATGGACTGGTGGCAGCCGAGGAATCGGCCCCCACGCCGCGCGATTTCAAGAAGTTCATCCACGAACTGCAGAGCCATGCCGTGGCCAATGGCTGCACGGTGCTGCTGCTCACCAGCGGCGCCGGAGCCATGGCCAGCGCCGAGCACACGATGGTGGATGGCCTGATCGAGCTCAGCGACGAACGCCTTGACGTGCGCAACGAGAGGACGCTGGAAGTGCGCAAGTTCCGCGGCAGCGCATCGCTGCGCGGCAAGCATTCCTTCCGCATCACGACGCAGGGCATACGGATCTTCCCGCGCATCGAGTCCTGGCTGAGCCAGCCCAGCACCATCGACCGCGGTTCCGGCCCCCGCCTCACCAGTGGCTCCCCCTCGCTGGACCAGATGCTGCGCGGGGGCCTGTGCTCTTCCTCGGTCACCGCGGTAGTGGGCCCCACCGGCGCTGGAAAGACACTGCTGTCCCTGCAGTTCCTCGCCCAGTCCAGCCGCGAGGAGCCGGGGCTGATGTTCAGCTTCTACGAATCACCGGTGCGCATCCAGGCCAAGGCTGCTGCCATCGGCCACGACGTGACCCCGCTGCTGGACAACGGTCACCTGCAGGTCATCTGGCACCCGCAGGGTGAGCACCTGCTGGACGAGCTGGGGCATGAACTGCTGCGGGCGGTGCGCGCCCGTGGAGTGCGCCGACTCGCGATCGACGGCCTGGGAGGCCTGCTCGAGTCCATCTCCAACCGCGACCGGATCGGGCGTTTCATGGCCTGCCTCACCAACGAGCTGCGCGCGCTGGGCGTTGCCACGATACTCACCGTCGAAAGCGCCGAGATCGTCGGTTCGGCCGTGAGGATGCCCGTGGCGGCGATGTCCGCCATCGTGGAAAACCTCATCTTCATGCGCTTCGTCGAGCGCGATGCCTCGCTGAGCCGGCTGATCTCCATTTCCAAGATGCGCAACAGCGACTACGACGAGCACGTGCGCGAGCTGTTCATCACCGATCGCGGGCTGAGGGCAGGGGAGCCGCTGTTCGGCTTCGAGGCCACGTTCACGGGCGTGGCCCATGCCACCCGCCGGGGGCGGCGCAGCTCCCCGGCACGATCACCAGGGAAGAAAAGGTAGTGCAGGCAATCACGTGCTGACCATCCTCGTAGTGGAAGACGAATTCGGGGCGGCTGACGTCCTGATGACGTCCCTTGAGGATGAGGGATACCGGGTCGTTGTCGCCGCCAATGGGCGGCAGGGGCTGGAACGCCTGGCCGAAGTACGGCCGCACCTGATTGTATCGGACTACATGATGCCCATCATGGATGGCGCGGCGATGGCGCGGGCGGTACGGGAAGATCCTGAATTCCGGCACATTCCCATCATCATCGTCAGCGCGGTGGGCGAGGCGCAGGTGCGACTGCGCTTTGCGGGTTTTAATGCCTTCCTGCGCAAGCCCTTCCGCATTGATGATCTGCTGGAGCTGGTGCGCAAGCTGCTGCAGGGCGTTGATGCCTGAGCCGCGGCCGGTGGCGCTATAATCCTGCAATGTTCCGGAGCCTGATACTTCGCCTCTCTGGCTTCTGCGTGCTCGCTGCATTGGCCGGAGCCACCTGGTGGGCCGGTGCGGCGTTTTCAGCGCAGCCGACTGCCGCGGCTGCGCCCCGCACGCCCACCCCGCGCGGGCCGCTCGGCGCGGAGGAGCGCGAAACCATCGCGCTGTTCGAGCGCTCGCGCCAGGCCGTGGTGTACATCGCGCCCACGCAACGTGTATTCGACCTGTCGCTGAACGCGCTGCAGGTACCGAGCGGCACGGGCTCGGGATTCATCTGGGATGAACAGGGCCATGTCGTCACCAACAATCACGTGATCGAGGGCGCCAGCGGCGCGCAGGTGCGGCTGGCCGACGGGCGCTCCTTCAGTGCCGAACTGGTGGGGCGCAGCCCCTACCATGACCTGGCAGTGCTGCGAATCGACACCGGCGCCAGGCATCCACCGGCGCTGCCCATCGGCACCAGTGAAGACCTGAAGGTGGGGCAGAAGGTATTCGCCATCGGCAATCCTTTCGGCCTCGACTGGACACTGACCACCGGCATCGTCTCGGCGCTGAACCGCGAGTTGCCTACCCAGGAAGGCATGGCGATCCGTGACCTCATCCAGACCGATGCGGCGATCAACCCGGGCAATTCCGGTGGCCCGCTGCTCGATTCCGCCGGGCGGCTGATCGGGGTGAACACCGCCATCTTCAGTCCCTCCGGTGCGTATGCGGGCGTGGGCTTCGCAGTGCCGGTGGATACCGTGAACCGCGTCGTGCCGCGGCTGATCGCCACCGGCCGATACACGCGCCCGAGTCTGGGTGTCGAAGTGCGCTCGGAAATCAATGCCTGGCTCGTTGACCAGAACAAGGTGAAAGGCGTGTACGTGCTGGGCGTCACGCGCGGCTCCCCGGCCGCCGCGGCCGGCCTGCGCGCTGCCAGGATCGATGCGCGCGGCAATGTGGCCGTGGGTGACGTGATTCTCTCGGTGGGCAACCGCCGCACCGAAAAGGTGGAGGACCTGTACGACGCACTCGACCGCGCCAACGCGGGGGAGCGCATCCTGCTCACCGTGCAACGCGCACGCGAGCAGGTACGCGTGCCGGTGCAGCTCGTCGAGGGTCGCTGAGCCCGGGCTCCGGTTCCCGGGGCAGGGCGCAGTGCTGAAGGTATCTGCCACATCCAGGAGGCAGCCGTTGCGATCGGTCCAGCGCGCGCTGTTCACACTCGGCCTGATGGCTGCCGTGACTGCGGCGCTGGCTGCGCAGGCGTTTCCGGAAACAGGCGTCAAGGCGGCATTCCTGCTGCGGTTCGCGGAATACGTGGAATGGCCCGCGGCACCGCAGGGCCCGTTTGTCATCGCCGTACTGGGCCGTGATGGCATGGCGGAGCACCTGCGCACACTGGCCGGGCGGACGCTGCATGGCAGGCCGGTGGAAATACGGGCGGTCACATCCATCACCAATGCGCGTGGCGCGCACGTGCTCTATGTAGCCCGTGGCAGTCGCAGCGACCTGCGCGCGCTGCAGCGCAACGGACCCCTGCACGGCACCCTGGTCATTTGCGACGAGGAGGACGGGCTGGAGCGCGGCGGCATCATCAACTTCCGCACCGTGCAGGGGAGGGTGCGCTTCGAGGTGTCACTGCAGGGCGCGCGCCAGGCGAACCTGAAGGTCAGCGCCGACCTGCTGTCAGTGGCCCTCCGGGTGATCCAGTGAGATCGCTGCTGCAGAAGCTGCATTCGCGCATTGGTCGCGCGTACTCACTGCGCCGTCGGCTCACAGTGATCATCGCGGTGACCATACTGGGCGCGCTGCTCACCATGGTGGTGGTGCTGCTGTACCGCGATCTGTCGGGCTACCGTGATTCGCTGGCCGAGGATCTGTCAACCAACGCAGACATCATGGCAGTGCTGGCGGCTCCGTCCCTGAACTTCGATGACCCGGAGACCGCGGAGCGCAACTTGGCGGTGATCGGCCGGACAGATGTGGTCGAGGCAGCCGGAATCTACAACGCGGCGGGCAACCTGCACGCCGCCTATGTGCGTGCCGGCGCCGGGCCGCCGCCCCGCAGGCTGCCGGACTACCTGCAAGGCATCCGCATCGAGGACGGCCAGATGCACATCGCGCGGCCGGTGGTGCGCAATGACGAGCAACTGGGCATGGTGTACCTGCGCGCGAAATATGACCTGTGGGGTCACGTGCATGCCTACCTCGGCCTGCTCATGCTGATCATGCTGCTGAGCATGGCCGTGGCCATTGGGCTGGCGACACGGCTGCGTCGTCGCATCACCGGTCCCGTGGAGGCATTTGCCACCGTGGCGGACGACATCGTGTCGGGCCGCAATCCCGGCCGGCGCGCCCCGGACATGCCGCTGGAGGAATTTGCCTCCATTGCCCGCGCCTTCAACAGCGTACTGGACGAGTCGGCACAACGCATGGAGGCCTTGCGCGAGGCGGACCGCCGCAAGGATGGCTTCCTCGCCACGCTGGCACACGAGCTGCGCAATCCCCTGGCCCCGATCCGCCACGCTGCGCGCCTGCTGCAACACAAGGGCCTGGAGGAAACACAGGCCCAGGCGGCGCGCGACATCATCAGCCGCCAGGTGGCGCGCATGGCACTGCTGCTGGATGACCTGCTGGAGGTTTCGCGCGTCACCCTGGGACGCGTCGAGCTGCGGCGCGAACGTGTGACGGTGGCTTCGCTGGTGAAGGTGGCGGTGGAAACCAGCAGGCCGCTGATCGAGCAGAAGCACCATGAACTCATCCTGCAGTTGCCGGACACGGGGCTGGAGCTGGAGGTGGACCCGCTGCGCCTGTCCCAGGCGCTTTCAAACCTGCTCACCAACGCCGCAAAATACACCGATCCCGGCGGCAGCATCATCCTGCGGGCCTGGTGCGAAGAGGGTGATGCGGTGTTTTCCGTGACGGACACGGGCATCGGCCTGCCCCCGGCAGCATTGCCGACCGTGTTCGAAATGTTCTCGCAGGTGGACTCGGCAATCGACCGGGCCGAGGGCGGCCTGGGTATCGGGCTGGCGCTGGTGAAAGGGTTGGTGAAGCTGCACGGCGGCACGGTGGAGGCAGCCAGCGAGGGACCGGGCAAGGGCAGCACTTTCACATTGCGCATTCCCGGATGCCGGCCGGAGACCCTCGCGTTCCCGACCGGGGATCCGGCAAGGACAGCCCACAACCTGCGCGGGCGCATCCTTGTAGTCGATGACAACCGGGATGCGGCCAGTTCGCTGGCCATGGTGCTGCGTTCAGGCGGGCACACCGTGGTCACGGCCGGCAGCGGCGAGGAAGGTCTGGAGGCCGGGGCCCGCCTGCAACCGGAAGTGGTGCTGCTGGACATCGGCATGCCGGGCCTCAACGGCTACGACGTTGCCCGGCGCGTGCGCTACACCCCGTGGGGCAAGCTGGCGCTGCTGGTGGCGCTGACCGGCTGGGGACAGAAGGAAGATGTGGAAAGGGCACTGGCCGCCGGCTTCGATTTCCACATGACCAAGCCGGCCGATCCGGACCGGATCGAGCGACTGGTCTCCGAGTTCCTCGGCTCACGCCTGGTGCACTAGCAGCGCACTGGCTTCCCTGCATCGATGCATGCTTGAATGAGGCCTGGTCAACCGCATATTCCGTCCCATGGCACCCAGTCACATCTTCAAGATCATGTTCCTCAACCAGGGCAAGGTGTACGAGATCTACGCCCGCAAGGTGGAGCAGGGACGGCTGTTCGGGTTCATCGAGGTCGAGGAGCTTGTGTTCGGCCAGCGTTCCACCGTGGTGCTCGATCCAGGCGAAGAGCGCATCAAGACCGAGTTTGCCGGCGTCCGCTGCACCATGCTGCCCATGCATTCCATCCTGCGCATCGATGAGGTGAAGAAGCAGGGTGTCAGCCGCATCAGCGACTTCGAAGGCGCCAGCAATGTCACGCCTTTCCCGGCAGGCATCTATCCGCCCACCAGTGAAGGCGGCTCGCGCAAGTAGCCATGCAGAAGAAGTACAGCGAAGAGGTCAACCGCTTTGCCGGGCGTGACGCGGAGGGACGCCCGGTGGAGATCCTCGAACGCATCACCTTTGCGCGCACCATCGGCAGCGATGGCAGGGCCAAGGGCAGGCCGGTGGAGATCACCCGGCGCTACGACCTGAAGACCGGCGAACGGTTGCTGCGCGTCAGCGACACGGAGTTTCAGGACGACGAGACCGGCGCCAGGCTCACGCGCAGCGCCTGACCGCCTGCGGCCTAGAAGCGCATGCGCGCTTCGATGGCGATGGCGCGCGGTGGTTCCACGAAGCCGTAGTAGCTGCGGGCCCGGAACAGCGTGAAGGCCAATGGCACGTCGGCGGCGTAGGTCAGCGTGGTCTTGTCCGTGAGGTTGCGTCCGACCAGTGCCACCTCCCACAGGCCGTCGCCATGACCCAACGCCAGCCGCGCGTTGAGCTTGGTATAGGCCTCCTGCACCAGCACCGGATCAAGGTTCAGCGACTGCAGGTAGTCGTCCGAATAGATCATGTCGGCACCGGCGGTGAGCACCAGTGGCCCCAGGCTCCAGGCGTATTCGGCCGACAGCACGCCGCTGAACTTCGGCGCGAACTGGTTGGTGCGTCCGCGGTAGTTGGCATTGCCGTTGACGCAACCTGCCGAGGCTCCCGCCAGCAGCAGGTCGTAGCTGCACTGGCCCGCGTAGGACTTCCAATCGAACTCCAGCGCCGCCATCGACGCCTGCAGCAGCAGGGCGCGCAGGGGACGCCAGCGGCCTTCCAGCTCCACGCCGCGCACCTCGGCACTGCCATTGCCCACATTGAAGCCGATGCGGCCATCGAAGGCGCTGGTCTGCAGGTCCTTGTAGTCGGTCTGGAAGGCCGCGAGGTTCAGTTCCGCGCGCCGGCCCAGGTCGGTCTTCACGCCCACCTCGAAGGTGGTGGCGCGCTCATCCTTGAACTCGAACGTTCCCGGCTGCTCCACCGGCGGGCTCGGGTTCAGATCGACATAAGAGGGCGAGCGGTTCGAGCGCGCGTCGAAGCCGCCTGACTTGTAGCCGCGCGACAGCGACACATAGGCCATCGCGTTGTCTGACGCGCGGTACTGCACATTCACCAGCGGCGAGAAGCTGGTTTCCTTGCGCGAGCCGCGGATGTCGTGGGGGGCAATGCCCAGCACGGAGTCGAAGAGACCCAGCGCCAGCGGGCTGGTGATCTGCGCACCGGTGGCGTTGGTGAGGTAGGTGTAGCGGCGGCCTTCCTTCTTCTCATGGCTCAACCGGCCGCCGGCAGTCAGGCTCCACTTGTCGTTGAAGGCAAAACGTCCCTGCAGGAAGGCCGAATACATCGTGCTGTCCTGGCTGAATTCGCGCGGGTTGGCCGAACCGCGGTAGAAGCCATCGACCGCCGCGCGGGCGATGGGCAGACACTGCGCCGTGTCGAGTCCGTCGCAGGGATTGCCGGACTGCTGCAGCGCCGGCACCACCAGCGGCGCTGCGACCTGCGCGACCAGTGCCGGCACCAGGCTGTTCGCCGGCACATGCAGGAAGTCGAATTCCTCCAGATCGTACTTCTGGAAGTACATGCCGCCGATCCACTGCAGGCGGCTGTCAGGGCTGGAGGTGAGCCGCAGCTCCTGGCTGAACTGCTTGTAGTCCTCGGTGATGCCGGCGGTGATCAGCGGCGCGGCCACGAAGTCGCAGTCACAGCCTTCTTCCAGCTCATACGAACTCCAGGCGGAAAGCGAAGTGAGCTGCGCGCCATTGCCGAACTGGTAGTTCAGCGTCAGTGCCGCCTCGCGGCTGTCATTGTTGCTGAAGTTCGGACTGCTGGAGCCGCGGACATGGTTCACCGAGGCGCCGCCAGGTTCGAGCAGGCCCGGCGGCGGCGTGCCCCCGCCCAGCTGGATGACATTGGCGAGGATCTGCGAATAGGTGGCGCCGGGAATCGGTGAACCGGCAGGGGTGGGCGTCTCGCCGAAGATCTCGATATGCCTGCCGTCGGAGTCGAACTTGCCACCCTCCACCCGCAGCGTGGCGGTAAGGGCACTGCCCAGGTCGGCCTCCAGCGTCAGGCGCGCACCGACGTCATTGCGGCGCGGCTCACGCGTGTCGAAGGTGGCATTGCGCAGGTAGCCCTCGGCATTGCGGTGGAACACGGCCATGCGTCCGCGCAACGTGTCGGAGAACGGGCCTGACAGCACCAGCTCGGCGGTGGTCTCGTCGTTCTCGATATCGCGCGCCACGCGGCCGGACGCCATGAACTCCCGCGTGGGCGTATTGGCGACCATGTTGACCGCACCTGCCACCGCGTTCTTGCCGAACAGGATGGGCTGCGGCCCGCGCAGCACTTCCACGCGCGCGAGATCCACGAAGGGCATGCGGGACTGGTGGCCGCGGCCACGGTAGACGCCATCCTGGAACAGGCTCACGGATTGTTCGAAGCCCTGGTTGAGGCCGGAGCCGATGCCGCGGATGTAGATGTTGTTGGCGATGCCCGTCTCGCTCATCTGCAGGTTGGGCACGTAGGCCTTCAGGTCATCCAGTCGCAGGATGCCCACGTCGGCCAGCTTGTCGCCGAGCACGGCCTCGACGGAGATGGGCACGTCGCTGAGGGATTCCTCGACCTTCTGCGCGGTGACCACCACGTCCTCGAGGATGATGTCCTCGCTGCTGTCCACTTCCTGCGCCACGGTGGCCAGCGGAACGGCGCCCAGTACCACAGCAATCCGTACGCAATGATTGACCTTGGCGTTCATGATCCCCCCACGGATGATTGCCCCCGGCAGAGGTTCATTGTGCGCCGAAGCATGGCGCCTGCTCAACTGGGCCGGACGGGAGCTACGCTTCTGGAAACGTTTTGCGGGACTCGAAAAAAAGCCTAACCGCCGGCGAGCGCAGCGGCACCGGCGGCCGCGACCTGCCCATCCTGGGTGGACTGCACGCCGGAGACCCCGATGCTGCCCACGATCTCCCCGTCCACGATCACGGGCACCCCGCCTTCCACCGAGGTGATGCCCGGCAGGGACATCATGTGCACCCGGCCGGACAGCACCGTGTCTTCGAGCATCTTGGTGGGCCGCTTGAACATCAGTGCCGTGCGCGATTTTTCCTGGGCCACGACGATGGAGCCCAGTTGCGTGCCGTCGGCGCGCTCCAGGTAGACCAGGTGGCCGCCTGCATCGTGGATGGCAATCACCACGTTCCAGCCCTCGGCCGTGGCCTTGGCGGAGGCCGCGGCAGCGATCGTCTTCGCATCGGCCAGCGACAGCGTCTTGCGGGTCAGCATGATCCGGATCCTCTCAATGTTGGCTGCCGGCGCGGCGCAGCTTGGCCTCGCGGCGCCGGCTATGCAGGATGAATTCAGTGTAGCCGTTGGGCTGCGCGCGGCCCTGGAAGATGAGGTCGCAGGCGGCCTGGAAGGCTATGCCATCGAAGCCCGGTGCCATGGGCTGGTAGTGCGGATCGCCCGCGTTCTGCCGGTCGACCACGGCGGCCATGCGCTGCAGCGTCTCGCGCACCTGGGTCTGGCTGCACACGCCGTGGTGCAGCCAGTTGGCCACGTGCTGGCTGGAGATGCGCAGCGTGGCACGGTCTTCCATCAGCGCCACGTCGTCGATGTCGGGCACCTTGGAACAGCCCACGCCCTGGTCGATCCAGCGCACCACATAGCCGAGGATGCCCTGGATGTTGTTGTCCAGTTCGCGCTGCACGGCGGCCGGCGCAGGCAGCGCATCGGCCAGCGGCGGGGTGAGCAGGGCATCGGTGCCCGGGGTGGCGCCCGTAGCCAGCCCGGCCTGTACTGCGGCCACGTTCACCCGATGGTAGTGCAGGGCATGCAGCGCGGCGGCAGTGGGTGAGGGCACCCAGGCGGTGTTGGCGCCTGCCTGCGGATGTGCGATCTTCGTCTTCAGCATCTCGGCCATGCGGTCGGGCATGGCCCACATGCCCTTGCCGATCTGTGCGCGGCCGGCAAAGCCCATCGCAAGGCCGATCTGCACATTGCGCTTCTCGTAATCGCGTATCCAGGGCTGGGCCTTCACGGCTTCCTTCGGCAGCACCGGCCCGGCTTCCATGCAGGTGTGGATCTCATCGCCGGTGCGGTCGAGGAAGCCGGTGTTGATGAACACGATGCGGTGGCAGGCCGCCGCGATGCAGGCGGCGAGGTTGGCGCTGGTGCGGCGTTCTTCATCCATAACGCCCATCTTCACGGTGTGGCGCGGCAGGCCGAGGAAGTTTTCCACGCGGTCGAACAGGTCGTTGGCGAAGGCCACTTCCTGCGGGCCGTGCATTTTCGGCTTCACCACGTAGATGGAGCCGGTACGGCTGTTGCGGCGTGCCCCCCTGACGTCGTGCAGCGCGCAGACAAGCGTGATGCAGGCGTCGAGCAGCGTCTCGTAAAGCGGCGCGCCGTCGAGCTTCACCGCATCGGTCAGCATGTGGTGGCCCACGTTGCGCACCAGCATCAGGCTGCGTCCCGGCAGGGTGAGTGGGCCCCGTGCGCTGGTGTATTGCCTGTCTTCGTTGAGGCGGCGGGTGAGTGTGCTGCCACCCTTGTTGAGCTTCGCGCTCAGGTCGCCGCGCATCAGGCCGAGCCAGTTGCGGTACACGGCAGTCTTGTCGGCTGCATCGACTGCGGCGACCGAGTCTTCGCAGTCCATGATCGTGGTGACGGCGGCCTCGATGAGGAGGTCTGCCACGCCGGCTGCATCGCCGGCGCCGATGCGATGCCCACGATCGATGAGGATCTCCAGATGCAGGCCGTAGTTCTTCAACAGGACCGCCGACGGCGCCACGGCACTGCCGACCCAGCCGGCGCAGCGCGCGGGATCGGCCAGGCGTGCCGTGACGCCTGACTTCAGTGCCACCTGCAGCTGCGAGCCGGCGACGGTGTAGCCGGTGGAGTCGGCATGGCTGCCCTGGTCGAGCGGGGCGATCTCGTCGAGCAGGCGGCGACCATAGGCGATGACGCCCGCGCCACGCACTGCGTCGTAACCCCTGGCGGATGCATCGACCGGCGCCACGGCATCGGTGCCATACAGCGCGTCGTAGAGGCTCACCCAGCGCGCGTTGGCGGCATTGAGCGCATAGCGCGCGTTGTCCACCGGCACCACCAGCTGCGCGCCGGCCACCTGCGCGATCTCGGCATCCACATTGGCGGTGTCGATGCGCACATCGGCCGGCTCAGCCACCAGGTAGCCGATGCGCTGCAGGAACGCGGTGTGTGCCTGCACGTCGAAAGCCAGGCCCTTGTGTTCGCGCCACCAGGCATCGATGGCCGCCTGCAGCTCATCACGCTGCGCAAGCAGCGCGCGGTTGCGCGGCGTGAACTCCGAAGCGATGGCCTCGAAGCCGGCCCAGAACCGCGCCGGATCGATGCCGGTGCCCGGCAGCGCCTCGTTGTCGACGAAGGCTTTCAGGCCCGCATCGATGGCCAGCCGGCCCAGATTGACGGTATCGCTCACTGCGCGCACATCCCAAACGTCATAGACTCCAGTCATTCTAACCAACCCAGCCGGGGGCGGGATGACCACAGTGCGGACGGTGACCCTGGATCTGCTGCGCAGGCTGGGCATGCGCCGGATCTTCGGCAATCCCGGCTCCACGGAGCTGACGTTTTTCCGCGATTTTCCCGACGATTTCGCTTATGTGCTGGGCCTGCAGGAGTCGGTGGCCGTCGGCATGGCCGATGGTTATGCGCAGGCCACCCACAATGCTGCACTGGTCAACCTCCATTCGGCGGTTGGTGTAGGACACGCAATGGGAAACGTCTTCACCGCTTTCCGCAATCGCACACCGCTGGTGATCACCGCCGGCCAGCAGTCCCGGTCACTGCTGCCGCTGGAACCTTTCCTTTTTTCCTCGCAGGCCACCGAGCTGCCGCGGCCGTATGTGAAGTGGGCCGTTGAGCCCGCACGTGCTGCGGATGTGCCGCGTGCCATCGAACGTGCGTACCACGTGGCGATGACGCCGCCACGCGGCCCGGTGTTCGTGTCGGTGCCCGTCGATGACTGGGATGCGCCATGCGAGCCGCTGGCGCCACGTGCCGTCGCCCCGGTGCAGCGCGCCGATCCCGCAGCGCTTGCCGCGCTGGCAGACGCGCTGGCCCGCAGCCGCAAGCCGGTGATTGTCGTGGGTGCGGCGGTGGATCGTGACGGCGCCTGGGATGACGTCGTGCGCCTGGCCGAAGCCCATGGCGCCCTGGTATGGGCGAGCCCGCTGATCGGCCGCTGCGGATTTCCGGAAGACCATCCCCTTTTTGCCGGCTTCCTGCCCGCGTTCCGCGAGCAGATCCACCAGCGCCTTGCCGGCCACGACCTGCTGCTGGCGCTGGGAGCGCAGCTTTTCACGTATCACGCGGAAGGTGCAGGGCCTTACGTTCCCGAACAACTCGCCGTGTACCAGGTCAGCGAGGATCCGGACTGGGCGGCCTCGGCCGTGGCCGGCCAGTCAATAGTGGGCAGCCTGGGCGCAGCCGTGCAGGCGCTGCTTGCAGTGCCACGCAGTACGCCACCGGCCGCACAGCAGGGGCGAAGGCCGGCACCCCGTTTGCCGCTTGCCGATCCGCTCACCGACAGCCTGCTGCTGCAGACGCTGGCCGAACTGCGCAGCGCCGACTCCATCGTGGTGGAGGAAGCGCCCAGTTCGCGCGAGCCCATGCACGATTATTTGCCCATCCTGAAGCCTGGCACCTTCTATACCTGCAGCAGCGGCGGACTCGGCCACGCACTGCCGGCGGCGGTGGGCATCGCGCTCGCCCAGCCGGGAAAGCGCGTAATCGCGCTGCTGGGTGATGGCTCGGCAATGTATTCGATACAGGCGCTGTGGAATGCGGCGCAGCTGCGGCTGCCGTTGACCGTGATCATCGTGAACAACGGCGGTTACGCCGCGTTGAAGTTCTTCTCGCGGCGCTTTGGCATCGCCGCGCCGGTAGGCACCGAATTGCCCGGCATCGATTTCGTGCAGCTCGCCCAGGGCCTGGGATGCCAGGGGCGCCGGGTAACACGAGCCGCGGACCTGCATGCAGCGCTGCGCGAGGCGCTCGCCGCCACGACGCCGACGCTGGTGGAAGTGCAGGTCGGCTGACGGAAATCCAGCTGCTAGAATTGCGCGCCTGCCCGCCTGCGGGTGGCATCCGATTTTCCGCACCTGATCTGGAACCTGCATGAAAAAGAAATCCATACGCGTCCTGGCCGTCATCCTCGTCATCGTGCTGGGCGTGGTGTACTGGGTGTTCCACCTGCCCGGCGTGGGCAATCCTGCAATCCCCACCGATGCCCAGAGCGTTGCGCGCGGCGCCTACCTGTACAACGCAGCCGGCTGTGCCAGCTGCCACCAGGAAGAGGGCGCCGCCGGCGCCACCGGTGGACACCAGCTCGAGTCACCTTATGGCGGCACCTTCTCGGTGCCCAACATCACGCCGGACGAAAAGTCGGGCATCGGCGGGTGGACGGGGCGCGATTTCCTGCGCGCGGTGAAGCATGGTCGCAGCCCGGGCGGCGGATTCTACTGGCCGGCCTTTCCCTATCGTTCCTACCGCAACATGACCGACAAGGACGTGCTCGACGTGGCGGCCTACCTGATGGCGCAGCCGGCCATCCCCCATGAGGTGCCGGAGCACGAGCTGCCGGGCTGGCAGTTCAGCTGGATGATGGCGGGCTGGAACAAGATGGCGAACATGCTCGAGGGAAAGCCAGCGGCTGTCTCCGGGAATCCGCAGATCCAGCGCGGTGCCTACCTGGCGCGCGCCTTGGGGCACTGCGGCGAATGCCACACGCCGCGCAACGGTCTCGGCATGCTGCAGCAGGCGCAGGAGTTCAAGGGTTCGGACATCGCTCCCGACATCAGTCACCAGGCGCTGCAGGAGTGGACCGAAGATGATTTCCTCGGGCTGCTGCAGCTGGGCATGACGGCCAGCTTCGATTACGTCGGTGGTGAAATGAGCGACGTCATCAAGCACACCAGCCAGCTGAGCGAAGAAGACCAGAAGGCTTACGCGGCGTTCTTCCTTTCCCGGCCACAATGAGCCGCTGACCGGCTGCGCGAGCCAAAAAAAAACGCCCCGTGAAGGGGCGTTTTTTCTTCCAGGCGGCGCCGTGCGGTGGCGCCGGACTGGTTACTGCGCCGGGCCCCGGAAGGGGTCGTGGCAGCTGCCGCAGGCACGGCCGATGCCCTGCAGTGCGGTGCGCGTGGCATCGGCGTTGCCGCTCTTCGCAGCTTCCGCAGCTGCATTGGCAGCCGTCGCCAGTGCATCAGCCTTGCTCTTGAAGTCGGCCTGGCTGTTCCAGATGCCGTCGAGCGCGCGTGTCTTGGTGGCAGTGAAGCCGCGCGTGTCGACCAGGTAGGCCGCCGGAATCTTCGCCGCCAGCTGCGCCATCTTCGCGGCATTGGTGGCTACGAGGGCGGTATCGACGGGAGGACCATTGGGTCGCACCATGGGACCCAGCGGCTTGTTGAGCTCATTGAGCTCCTGGAAGATGGCCTGGCGTTCCTTGATGGCCTTGTCTGCATCAGCCTGTGACGCAGCCTTGGTCACCGCCTGCGCAGCAACCACAGCGGAGACCGCCGCCAGTACTGCTGCCGCACCAATCCGGGTCAAACGATTCATCTTGCTAGTCTCCCGAAGTCACGGAAACAAAAGTGGAATATCCAGTCGAAGTCTACGCTGAAGTCTAGTGGATCAACCACCATGGAACCAAGTATGAGGGCCCAGCCTGAATCCGTCCTGAACCACGACCGGGCAACGGGTGGCCGGGCAGACTGCATGGGGATATTTTTCGATCAGGGAAGAGGGGGGAGGAGCCAGTCATGCAAAATTTCCTGACCCGTTTCAGCGCCGCGGTCATGTGTACCAGTGTCGCGTTGGGCACTGCCGGTTGTTCGCGCGGCGACGCACCGCCGCAGGCCGCCGCTGACGCGGCACCGACACCCACCTGGATTTCGATACCCGGCGAGCGGGTGTTTCCAGAAAGCATCACCTCGACTGCCGACGGCACCTTGTACATCGGCAGCGTAGGACAAGCGCAAATCTACCGCGTGCCACCACGCGCGGGCAGCGCGGAGGTCTTCATCCCGCCAGGCACCGGTGGCATGCAGCAGATCTTCGGCGTCCTGGCCGACGAAGCCAGCGGCACGCTGTGGGCATGCAGCAACCTGCTGGCCGCCGGACCTCCGGGAGCGGGTCCCCCGGGGCCCAGTGCACTGCACGGGTTCGAGCTGGCCACCGGCATTTCCAGTTCGAGCCACGCGCTGCCGGCAGGGGCGATGTGCAACGACATTGCGGTGGCAAGCAACGGCGATGCCTATGTAACAGACACCAATGGCATGCGCGTGCTGCGACTGGCGAAGGGCACCACGGCACTGGAAGCATGGAGTCCGGCCGGGGCTTTCGGTCCGCCCGGGGGTGTCCTCGATGGCATCGCAGTAGTCGGCGGTCGCGTGATCGTCAATACGCTGGGCACCAGCAAGCTGTTCGCCGTGGAGATCGGCGCTGATGGAAACGCCGGCGCGGTGAAGGAACTGATGCTGTCGGCACCGCTGAGCGCACCGGACGGCATGCGCGCATATGGCGACGCCGGGGTGCTGGTCACAGATGGCACCGGGAAGATCCAGCACGTGACGCTCACCGGTGATGCCGCCACCGTCAACACCGTGAAGGATGGCCTCGATGGCCCGGTGTCCGTCACCGCCGTGGGCAAGACCGCTTATGCACTGGAAGGGCAGCTTGGCATCCTGTTCGGCGGCGGACAGGCAGAAAAGCCTTACCGCGCCGTGGTGTTCACGCTGCCGTGAACACCCGGCAGTGGCGCGGCCGTATCCGCCGCTGGCGCTTCAGTCCTTCAGCCGGATGAGCGACAGGAACTCGCGCCGCAGCGAGTGATCCTTCAGGAAAGCCCCGCGCATCACGCTGGTGGTCATGCGCGCATCCGCATCCTTCACTCCGCGCCAGTGCATGCAGAAGTGGTCGGCCTCCATCACCACCGCCAGGCCATCCGGCCGTGTCTTGGACATCAGCAGATCGGCCAGGCGGGTAGTGGCCTCTTCCTGTATCTGCGGGCGGGTCATGATCCATTCGGTCAGTCGCACGTACTTGGACAGCCCGATAAGATTCGAGCGCACGTTGGGCATCAGGCCAATCCACACGCGGCCGATGATCGGACAGAAGTGATGGCTGCAGGCGCTGCGCACCGTCACCGGTCCCACGATCATCAGCTCGTTGAGCTTCTCGGCATTGGGGAAATCGGTGACCGGCGGCGCCTTGAAATAACGGCCGCGGAACACCTCGGTGACGTACATGCGTGCAACGCGCCGGGCGGTGTCCTGCGTGTTGTGGTCGCTCTCGGTGTCGATCACCAGTGCCTCGAGCACGCCCTGCATGCGCGCGGCGACTTCATCCACCAGCGCATCGATCTCGCCATCCTCGATGGCGTCGGCGATGTTGTCGTTGGCATGGAAGCGTTTGCCTGCCTGCTGCAGCCGTCGCTTTATGCGGACAGATACTGCATCTGCATCCGCTGCTTCTGTTGTATCAGCGCGTCGTTTCATTGGCCCGGCAGTCTATGGCGATCTGGGCAGGGCGACCAGTGCGTAGTGGCCTCCGCGAGGGCTGTGATACCCTGTCAGGCCATCTGACCCCTGAAATCGTGAGGCAACCATGACCACCAAGCTCGAACGTCCCCTGAAGCGCGAAATCGTCGTCGACGAAAAGCCCTACACGCTGACGATCGACGCCGATGGTCTGAAGCTGGTCGAAAAGGGCCGTCGCAATGGGCAGGAAGTCAGCTGGAAGCAGATCCTCGCTTCGGCGGCGCCCTCTGCCTGACATCGTGAAACGGCTTGCATGGCTCGCCGTGGCAGTTGCCGCGGCGGCCAACGCAACGGTGTTCGAACTGCCCGGCGACGAAGCCCGGCTGCTGGGTCGCGAAGAGCGTGTCATCACGGCCTATGAAGACACGCTCTACGACATCGCGCGGCGGTTCAGCCTTGGCTCCGAAGAGATGGTCCGGGTCAACCCGGGCATGGATCCCTGGGTGCCCGGAGCAGGCAAGAGCATCGTGATTCCAGGGCAGCGGGTGCTGCCACCCGGGCCGCGTGACGGCATTGTCGTCAACCTCCCCGAACACAGGCTCTATTACTACCCGCCCACCAAAAAAGGCGAAACACAACGCGTGTACACTTGGCCGATCAGCATCGGCAAGATGGACTGGCGCACGCCGCTGGGCGCTACAAAGATCACCGACAAGCGCGAGAAGCCCACCTGGTATCCGCCGGCTTCGGTGCGCGCCGAACACTCCGCACGCGGCGAATTCCTGCCCGCTGCCGTGCCCCCGGGCCCGGACAATCCCCTCGGCGCGCATGCCATGCGGCTGGGCCTGCCTGGCGGCGCCTACCTGATCCATGGCACCAACAATCCGCGTGCGGTCGGCATGGCCGTCACGCACGGCTGCATCCGCATGTACCCGGAAGACATTGCCGAACTGTTCCCGATGGTGAAGGTGGGCACGCCGGTGTACCTGATCAACGAGCCGGTGAAGGTGGCCTTCGTCGATGGCGAGCTGCTGCTGGAGGTGCACCCCCCGGTAGACGCCCAGGGCCAGACCACCACCTTCGATTTGACAGTATTCGAAGACCGCCTGGAGGAGATCCTGGGGGACTCCACCGTGGCCATCCACTGGGACAAGGCCCGCTCGGTGCTGGCCGCGGCCCGTGGAATGCCTGCCGTGGTCGGTCTGGTCGCCGATCTGACGGTCTCTGTTCCGTAAAGGCCTTATAAGCCGCTCGCCAGTTGAACGGCTGGCGGAATCCGCTATAGTTCGCTGCCCAAACCTGCAGCAGATTTGGGCCTAACCTGCTGATTTAGCGAACAAAAGCGCAATTCCACGATGTCCGAACGCGATTCCGAACGATTCGATCTCGACGACGAATTCCTGGCCGAGCAGGAAGACGGCAACGATTACGATCGCCTGCTCGACCGCGTGGACAAACGCACGCGCGACAAGACGAAGAAAGTCGGCAAAGCCGCCTGGAGCAAGCTCGAGGAAGTGCTGGCCGAGCGCAAGCTCAAGCGCGACCTGTCCGACTACGACGACTACGAAGCCTGATCTGATCGGCCCCGCCACTTCCGGCGGGGTGGGAGCATCCATGACGACGCGCAACCCGCGCTGGATCGTGCTGAAGTTTGGCGGCACGAGCGTTTCTAATCTGCCCAACTGGAACAACATCGCGGCTGTCGCGCGCAAGCGTGGCGCTGACGGCGCGAACGTGCTCATCGTGCATTCAGCGGTGAGCGGCATCACCGACCGGCTGGAGAAGCTGCTGGGCGCGGCGCTCACCGGCGAGCACGAGGCGGTGCTCGAAGGCATCGTGGCGCGGCACCGTCAGCTTTGCGATGAGCTCGGCGTGGGCACCAGCCCGCAGCTCGACGGTTATTTCGCCGAGCTGGGCGTGCTGGCGCAGGGCATCCACCTCACCCAGGAGCTCACCGACCGCACGCGCGCCATGGTGATGTCCACCGGTGAGCTGATGTCCACCGAGATCGGCTCGCGTTACCTCGCGCAGCAGGGACTGGTCGTGCGCTGGTGGGATGCCCGCGAAGGATTGAAGGCGGAGGAGCGCAGCCATGCCTCGGCGCGCGGCAACTGGCTTTCGGCAACCTGCGATTTCTCGCCGGATGCGCCGCTGGCGGCAAAGCTCGCCGCGCTCTCTCCGGTGGTGATCACGCAGGGATTCATCGCCAGCGACGCGAAGGGCGACACGGTGCTGCTGGGTCGCGGCGGCTCGGATACTTCCGCGGCCTATTTTGGCGCCAAGCTCTCGGCCGAGCGGCTGGAGATCTGGACGGATGTGCCCGGCATGTTCAGCGCCAACCCGCGCTCCACGCCCTCGGCGCGGCTGCTGCGCGAACTGCATTACGACGAGGCACAGGAGATTGCCAGCTCCGGCGCCAAGGTGCTGCATCCGCGCTGCGTGCTGCCGGCGCGCGCGCACCGCATTCCGCTGTATGTCTACGCCACGCAGGTGCCGGATCTTGAAGGCACGCACATCACTGCAACGCCTGCCGACACCTCGGCCAAGGTGAAGGCCGTGTGCGTGAAGAAGGGCATCACGCTGGTGTCGATGGAAAGCCCGGGCATGTGGCATGAGGTGGGTTTCCTGGCCGACGCCTTCCAGGTGTTCAAGTCGCACGGGTTGTCGGTGGACCTCGTATCGAGCTCCGAGACCAACGTCACCGTGTCGCTGGATCCGCAGGCCAACACCATGGATGCGGCGGTACTGCAGGCACTGATCCGCGACCTTTCGGAACTGTGCCGCGCCGAACTGATCGGCCCTTGCGCTTCCGTGAGCCTGGTGGGGCGCAACATCCGCGCCATCCTGCACGAGCTGGGTGAGGCCTTCACTTTCTTCGCCGACCAGCGCATCTACCTGGTGAGCCAGGCGGCCAATGACCTGAACTTCACCTTCGTGGTGGAGGAAAAGCAGGCAGACCGGCTGGTGGAGCAGCTGCACGCGCACCTCATCCAGCCGGAGCCGGGCGACCGGGTGCTTGGTCCGACCTGGGAAGAGCTCTTCCGCAAGCCGGGCAGTGTTCCTGCCGAGGCGCCCTGGTGGTGGCAGCAGCGCGCTGCGGATCTGCTGCGTGCGCTGGGTAACCGCGATGCGGCCTATGCCTACGACCTCGCCACGGTGCGCGCCAGTGCGCGCGACCTGCTGGGCCTGAAGTCGGTGGACCGCGTGCACTACGCCACCAAGGCCAACTGGAATCCGGCGCTGCTGAAGGCGCTGCATGAAGCCGGCGTGAAGATGGAGTGCGTCTCGCGCGCGGAGATCGATCATGTGTTCGCCACGCTGCCGGGCATCCGGCCGGACGAGGTGCTGTTCACGCCGAACTTCGCGCCGCGCGCGGAATACGAGTACGCGCTGCAGAAGGGCGTGAACGTCACCATCGACAACCTGCATTGCCTGCGCCAGTGGCCGGAGATCTTCCGCGGCAGGCGTGTGCTGGTGCGCATCGACCCGGGCACGGGCCGCGGCCACCACCACCATGTGCGCACAGCGGGCACCTATGCCAAGTTCGGCATTCCACTGGCTGAGATCGGGGAACTGCAGCAGCTGGCCAGCGCCGCGGGCGTGACCATCTTCGGCCTGCATGCGCACACCGGCAGCGGCATCACCGATATCCGCAACTGGTCGCAGACCGCCGATGAGCTGGGTGCAGCGGCAAAACAGCTTGGCACCGTCACCACGCTCAACATCGGCGGCGGTTTTGCAGTGCCTGACTCCAACTACCGCATCCGCATTGACCTGCCCGCGCTCGACCAGGCATTGGCGGACTTCAAGCTCGCCAATCCCGGTGTGACGCTTTGGATCGAACCCGGCCGCTACCTCGTTGCCGTCGGCGGCGTGCTGCTGGCGCGTGTCACGCAGCTGAAGCAGAAGGGTGACCAGGGCTACATCGGCGTGGCCACGGGCATGAACGCGCTGATCCGCCCCGCACTGTATGGTTCCTTCCACGAGATCGTGAATCTCTCGAAGCTGGGGCAGCCCAGCCAGGGTCAGTACGACGTGGTGGGACCCATCTGCGAGACCGGCGATGTGCTGGGCCATGACCGGCTGCTGCCGGACACGCAGGAAGGGGATGTGCTGCTGATTGCCAATGCGGGCGCCTATGGGCGGTCGATGGCTTCGAGCTACAACCTCAGGCAGCCGCCGGAAGAACTGGTGCTCTAGGCGCGCAGGCGATGCCTGGACGCCAGTTCGGCGACCACGGCATCGAGCGACAGCCCCCGGGCTTTCAGCAGCAGCGCCAGATGGAAGAGCAGGTCGGCAGACTCGCTGACCAGCTCGGCATTGTCTCCGGCCTGCGCGGCCAGGGCGGTTTCGACGCCTTCCTCGCCTACCTTCTGTGCCATGCGCTTGATGCCGCTGGCGTAAAGCTTCGCGGTGTAGCTGCCCTCGGGGCTTTCCGCAATCCGCGATGCGATGACCCTCTCCAGCTGCGCCAGGAAGCCGATGCCGCCAGCTGCAGGAGGCGCGCCGTCACCGAAACAGGTGATGGTATTGCGATGGCAGGTGGGACCGGCCGGGCGCGCCCGCACCAGCAGCGAGTCGGCGTCACAGTCGGCCTCGATGTCCACCAGTTCCAGGGTATTTCCCGAGGTCTCGCCCTTTTCCCACAGCTTCTGCCGTGTACGGCTGTAGAACACCACGCGGCCACGCACCAGTGTCTCGCGCAGCGCCTCCGCATTCATGAACGCCAGCATCAGCACGGCGCCGGAAGCGGCATCCTGCACCACGGCCGGCAGCAGGCCATCGCCCTTGTGCCAGGCCAGGCGGGGAATTTCGTCGACGCTGAAACTCATGGACGTACCTCGATCTTCCGTTGCAGCAGGTACTGCTTGAGGTCGGGAATGGCGATCTGGCCGCTGTGGAACACGCTGGCGGCCAGGGCCGCATCCGCAGCACGCCGCTCGAACAGCTCGGCGAAGTGTTCGGGTGCACCGGCACCACCGGAGGCTACCAGCGGCACATTGCACACTGCACGCACCGCCTCCAGCTGCTGCAGGTCATAGCCACGCCGCACGCCATCGCTGGCCATGCAGTTGAGCACGATCTCGCCGGCGCCGCGCTGCTGCACCTCGCTAGCCCATTGCAGCGTATCGCGGCCGGAGTCGCGACTGCGGTCCGGGTCGCCAGTGAACTGGTACACACGGAAGCCTTCGGCAGTGGTCTGGCTGTCGATGCCCACCACCACGCATTGCGAACCGAAGCGGGCCGCGAGCCGGTCTACAAGGTCCGGGTCCGCGAGAGCAGGGGAATTCACCGACACCTTTTCGGCGCCGGCGTTGAGGATGGCCTCGGCATCGGCCACGCTGCGGATGCCACCGGCCACGCAGAAGGGAATGTCGAGCACGCTGGCCACGCGGCCGATCCATGAACGATCCACCGAGCGGCCCTCGGGGCTGGCGGTGATGTCATAGAACACGAGCTCATCCGCACCCTCGTCGCGGTAACGCTGCGCGAGTTCGAGGATCTCGCCCACCACGCGGTGGTCACGGAAGCGCACGCCCTTGACGACCTGGCCGTCGCGGACGTCGAGGCAGGGGATCAGGCGACGTGCAAGTATGGCTGCAATTCCTCCATGCTGATGCGGCCCTCGAGCAGGGCCTTGCCGCTGACGGCCGCGGCCATGCCCATGGCATTGAGCCGTGCCAGGTCCGCGGCCGAGCTGATACCACCCGAGGCCTGCCAGGCGATGCGCGGGAAGCGCCGCAGGGCTTCCTCGTAGAGCTTGAAGCCAGGGCCGGTGAGCGCGCCGTCGCGCTGGATGTCGGTGCACAGCACATGCCGCAGCGGGGTGTCTGCGAACGATTCGAGCAGCTCCCACAGCGACAGCGCATGTTCCTGCACCCAGCCTCTGGTGCGCACGCGCGGAATGCCGGCATCATCGACACGCACATCGATGGCCAGGTTCACCGCTTCCGGGCCATGCGCCGCGAGCAGCTCGCGCAGCAGGGCAGGGTTCTCCACCGCCGCACTGCCGATCACAACGCGGCTGACACCGTTGGACAACGCTTCTTCCGCCAGCTCGCGCGTGCGCAGTCCGCCACCCAGCTGGATGCGGATGCGCGGCTGCGCGGCCATGCGGCGGATCAGCTCGCGGTTGCCGGGTGTGCCATCGCGGGCGCCATCGAGATCCACCAGGTGCAGCCAGCGCACGCCGGCATCGGCGTAACGCGCCAGCAGCTCCACCGGATCCACTTCATAGCGGGTCTCGGCGTGGAACTCGCCCTTCAGCAGGCGCACACAGTGGCCGCCCCTGAGGTCTATGGATGGAATCAGCAGCACGGTTCAGCCCCGGATCGAAAGGAAGTTGCCGAGCAGCCGCGCGCCGACGGCGGCGGAACGCTCGGGATGGAACTGCACGCCGCGGAAGTTTTTGCGCTTCACGGCAGCGGTGAAAAGGCCGCCATATTCCGAGGCAGCCAGCGTGAATTCCCCCACCGGCGCGGCAAAGCTGTGCACGAAATACACGTAGTCGCCGCGCGCGATGCCATCGAACAGCGGATCCTGCTGCAGCGGCTCCAGCTGGTTCCAGCCCATGTGCGGCACCGGCAGCCCGGGTGCTGCCTGCATGCGGCGCACGCGGCCCGGCACCACGCCCAGGCAGGGCGTTCCAGACGTACCGGCAGCCGCTTCTTCCGAAGCTTCGAACAAAAGCTGCATCCCCAGGCAGATGCCCAGCACCGGCTGCGTGAGTGTGGGCAGCAGCGTATCCACGCCGGCAGCGCGCAGCCGCGTCATCGCGTCATGGGCCGCACCCACGCCAGGCAGCAGCACATGGGAGGCGGCGCGGATGCGCGCAGCATCATTGCTCACCTCGGCCTCGCGCCCCAGCCGCCGCAATGCGTACAGCAGCGAGGCGAGGTTGGCGCCACCGCTGTCGATCACCACCACGTCGGCCATCAGAGCATTCCCTTGGTCGAAGGCAGCTCCTTGCCCTCATGCCGGATGGCCTGGCGCAACGCGCGGCCCACGCCCTTGAAGCTGGCCTCCACCATGTGGTGGGTGTTCTCTCCGGTGACGCTGACATGCAGCGCCGCGCCCAGCGTGTCTGACAGCGAGCGGAAGAAATGCGGCACCAGTTCCGTGGCCAGCCCGCCCACTTCGGTGCGGCCGAACCTGCCTTCCCAGACCGCGTACGGGCGCCCGGAAAGATCGAGCGCCACCTGCGCCCGCGACTCATCCATCGCCAGCAGGAAGCCGTAGCGGCCGATGCCGCGCTTGTCCCCCAGCGCCTTGCGCAGCGACTCACCCAGCGCCAGCGCGCAGTCCTCGACGGTGTGGTGCTCGTCGATGTGCAGGTCGCCCTGGCAGGTGAGCTGCAGCGAAAAGCCGCCATGGCGCGCGATCTGCTCGAGCATGTGGTCGAAGAAGCCGATGCCGGTGCTCACGTGGATGGGACCTTCCGCATCAAGGTCTACGGCCACACGGATGTCGGTCTCCTTCGTCTTGCGCTGCACGGTGGCGCGCCGGGCCAGCAGCTCGCGCACCACCCCGAGCCAGGTTTCGCCCGCATCGCCGTCCTTGCGCACGCGCAGCGCACGCACGCCGATATTGCGCGCGAAGGCGAGGTCGCTGTCGCGGTCACCCACCACCGCGCTGGCGGCGAGGTCGGCCGGCACACGTTGCAGGTAGTCTCCCAGGATGCCCGGCAGCGGCTTGCGGCAGGCGCAGCCATCGGCCGGCTTGTGCGGGCAGATGAACACCTCGTCGAAGGTGATTCCCTGCGAGGCCAGCGTCTCGATGACAAACTGCTGCGGCGGCTCGAACTGCTCGCGCGGAAAACTCGCCGTGCCCAGCCCGTCCTGGTTGGTCACCATCACCAGCCGGTATCCGGCGGCCACCAGTTCCTGCAACGCGGCGAACACGCCGGGCATCCAGCGCAGCTTGGCGAGGCTGTCCACCTGCTCGTCGGCGGGCTCCTCTATCAGCGTGCCATCCCGATCCACGAACAGGATCTTCAGCAGTGGTTGGCTCATGTCAGGCTCCCGAGCAGGCGCTCGTTCTGTTCCGGCGTGCCCACGGAAATGCGCACGGCCTTGGGCAGCAGCGGCTGCCGGATGTCGCGGATGATGAGGCCGGCGCCGCGCACCCGGGCCAGCACGGCCTCCGGATCAGTGCAGTCCACCAGCAGGAAGTTGGCGTCGCTGGGCCACACACGCGTGACCAGCGCAGAACGCTGCAGGCCCTCGACAAGTCGGCTGCGCTCATCCAGCAGCCGGGCGATGCGTGTGCGCGTGCGCGCCAGGGCTTCCGGCGCAAGCAGTGGCGCCACGGCTTCCACAGTCAGTTCCGTGATGGCGTATGGCGGAATCACCTTGCGCGCCAGCGCAATGATGCGCGGGTGGGCAAGCAGGGCGCCGACGCGCGCGCCGGCCAGGCCATGCGCCTTTGACAGCGTCTTCAGGATGGCCAGGTTGGGGATTCCGGCCAGCCTCGTCGCGAGGCTTTCCACGTTCGCAAAGTCCAGGTACGCCTCATCCACCACCAGCAGCGCCCCCGGCGCCAGTGCACCGGCGACGCGCGCCAACTGGGCCGGCGGCACGGCGTTGCCCGTGGGATTGTTGGGCGAGCAGACGAAGACCAGCTTCGTGCCTGCATCGACCGCGGCCAGCACCGCCTTTTCATTGAGCGCGAAGCCATCGGCAGCGCACAGTGGCACGCTGCGCACCTCGGCGCCCTGGATGCGCGCAGCCACGCCGAACATGCCGAACGTGGGCGGACAGATGATGACGTTGTCCTGCCCGGCACGACAGAACACGCGCATCAGCAGGTCGATGGCCTCATCGCTGCCACGACCTACCAGCACTTGCTCCGGCAGCACCCCATAAAGACGCGCCAGTCCCTCCACCAGCGGCGGCGGCTGCGGTTCGGGATAACGGTTGAGGCCTGCGGCCGACGCATCCCCCTCCACCCGCCACGGCAGCTCATTGGCATGCATTCGTGTGAGTGAGGGCTCCCAGGCTGCATGGCTGTAGGGCGTGAGCGCGAGGATGTCCGGTCGCGCCCGCGCCACCACGGCTTCGATTCCAGCTACATCGTCAGTTGCGGCGTTCACTTGGCCCCGTCCAGCGACTCAAGACGGATGGTCACCGCCCGTGCATGCGCGTCCAGTCCTTCGAGCGATGCCAGCGTCTCGGCCACCGGACCCAGCGAGCGGATGCCATCGGCCGTGAGTTCCTGCACCGTCATGCGCTTCTGGAAATCCACCAGCGACAGGCCGCTGTAGGCCCGCGCATAGCCATAGGTCGGCAACACATGGTTGGTTCCCGAGCAGTAGTCACCCATGGATTCCGGCGACCAGGCACCGAGGAACACCGAACCGGCACTGGCCACGCCGTCCAGCAGCGCGCGCGGTTCGCGTGTCTGCACGATCAGGTGCTCGGGCGCGTAGTCGTTGGACACGGTCAGCGCGGTCACGATGTCCGGCACCACGATCGCACGGCAATTGGCAGCGGATTCCTGCAGGATGCTGCGCCGGCTGAGCCCGGCACGCTGGCGCTCGAATTCCGCCGCCACGGCCTCGGCCAGCGGTCGCGAGTCAGTGACCAGCAGCGCCTGTGCGCGCACATCGTGCTCGGCCTGTGCCAGCAGGTCCGCGGCCACGAACGCGGCATTGGCCGCCTCGTCGGCGATCACCAGCACTTCTGAAGGACCGGCGGGAAGGTCAAAGGCCGCGCCTTCGGCATCGGCCGCCACCAGCTGCTTGGCCGCCGTAGTCAGCGCCGTGCCCGGCCCGTAGATCTTGTCCACCTTGGGAATGGACGCGGTGCCATAGGCCATCGCCGCCACTGCCTGCGCCCCGCCGGCCTTGAACACTTTGGTGATGCCGCAGCGGCGCGCCGCCACCAGCACCGCCGCGTTGGCGCGACCATCGGCCGCGGGCGGCGTGCACAGCACGCGCTTCGGACAGCCTGCCAGCGCGGCCGGCACCGCCACCATGATGACAGTGGAGGGCAGGGGGGCCGATCCGGCCGGCACGTACAGGCCGACGGCCGGGATGGGACGGAACACCCGCTCGCAGCGCACCCCAGGCATCACCTCCATCACCAGCGGCGCCGACAGCTGCGCCGCATGGAAGCGCCGCACATTGTCGATGGCCGTCTCGATGGCGGCGATCTGCCGGCGGTCCAGCTGCGTCTCGGCGTAGTCGAATTCCTCCGGCGTGACCTGCAGCGTCTGCAGCTTCGCGCGATCGAAGCGTTCGGCAAAGCGCAGCAGCGCCGCATCCCCGTCGCGGCGCACTTCCTTGATGATGGAACGCGCCAGCTGCTCCACCTCGTGCAGCGAATCCAGGCGCGGTCGGGCCAGCGCCTCGCGGCGTCCGGCTGCATCCAGGGCATTCCAGTCGAGTATCTGCATCGTCATCAGACCAGCATTTTCTCCACCGGCAGCACCAGCATGGCGCTTGCCCCGGCGGCCTTCAGGCTTTCCAGCGTTTCCCAGAACACATTCTCGCGGCACACAGCATGCACGGCCACCTTGTCGGCGGAACCCTCCAGCGGAATGATGGTGGGCGACTCGCTGCCCGGCAGCAGCTCGCGGATGCGCGGCAGCGCTGCTCGGGGCGCGTGCAGCATGATGTACTTGCTCTCCTTCACCTGTTCCACGCCATCGATGCGCAGCAGCAGCCGCTCGATCCACTCTTCCTTCAGGCGCGGCAGCTTCATCGGCGTGCGGATCACCACCACCTGGCTCTCGAGGATGGTGTGCACCTCGCGCAAGTGATTGGCCTGCAGCGTGGAGCCGGAGGACACCAGGTCGCAGATCAGGTCGGCGCGCCCCAGCCGCGGCGCGATCTCCACCGCACCCGACAGCGTGACGATCTCCGCCGCAATGCCATTGCGCTTGAGGAAATCCTCCAGCATGGCGGGGTAGGTGGTGGCGATGCGCAGCCCGGCGATGGAGGAGAGGTCTTTCCACGCCATGCCTTCGGGCACGGCCAGCGACAGGCGGCAGCGGCCGAAGTCCAGCTTGCGCAGCACCTGGAAGCGGGCGGTCGCGCCGCGTGCGGCCATCTCCAGCCGCCGCTCCTCCAGCACGTTGAGGCCCACGAGCCCCAGGTCGCAGACATCCTCCTGCACCAGGTCGGGGATGTCGTCGTCGCGCACGAACAGCACGTCTAGCGGCAGGTTCTCGCCGTAGCCCATCAGCTGGTCCTTGCCGCGCGAGAGCTTCAGGCCGCAGCGGGCCAGCAGGTCGAGTGAGTGATCTGTAAGCCGGCCCGACTTCTGTACGGCCAGCTTCAGGCGTGTGTCTTTATCCATTGCGCGAACTCTCCAGGCGCTTCACGGCCAGCGCATAACCACCGCTGCCCGCGGCCAGATAACGGGCCACCCGCCCGATTGTGGTGAGACTCACCCCCGTGAGCCGGTGGATCTCCCGGTAGGGCAGGCCCTGCTGCAGGGCCTCCACCACGGCCCAGCGATCGGCCATGGCCTGCAGCTCGGCGGGGGTGCAAAGGTCCTTCAGGAAGGCCCGCAGCTCCTCCGGCGCGCGACAGGTCAGCATGGCGCCGATCAGGCTGCGCTCGGTCTGGGCCTCGTGGCGGGGGGAGAACTGGCGGTGGGTCTTCATGATCTAATGTACTAGCATGTTAGTACAATGGAACGGCCGGTGCAACCCCGTGGCTTGTGAGGGGGCAGGGCCGGGCCGTAAAATCAATCGCTTGTCCACACCCGCTGGCCAATCCGCGGCGCCGCGCACCGGCGTCCTCCAGGTCGATGGCCCGACCACGCTGCACCACGGCGGCACACTGGAAAACCTGCAGATCGGCTACTCGCTGTGCGAAGAGCCGGATCGCCCCGTGGTGCTCGCACTGGGCGGCATCTCGGCCACACGGCAGGTGACAGCACCGGACGGCGGTCGCGCCGGCTGGTGGCATGAGGTGGTGGGCCCTGGCAAGTCGCTCGACACCCAGCGCGTTGCGCTGCTGGGCATGGACTACATCGGCGGCAGCGGTGCGAGCACCGGCCCCGTTCCCGGCAAGCCTTTTCCCCTGATCTCAAGCTACGACCAGGCGCAGGCCATCGTGCGCCTGCTCGATCACCTGGGCATCGCGCGGCTGGCCGCGATCGTGGGTGCCTCCTATGGCGGCATGGTCGCACTGGCTTTCGGCGAGCGTTACCCGGATCGCGTTGCGCGGCTGTTCGTGATCAGCGCCGCCGATACAGCGCACCCCATGGCCACTGCCTGGCGTTGCATCCAGCGCAACATCGCGCGCCTGGGCATGGCCGCCGGCTGTCCCACGCCGGCGCTGGAACTTTCTCGCGCGCTGGCCATGTCCACCTATCGCAGTCCCGAGGAGTTCGCCGCGCGCTTCCGCAAGCCGCCGCGGATGGATGCGGGCAAGCCCGTGTTCGCGGTGGAGGAATACCTCAATGCCCGCGGCCGCGACTACGCGGCGCGCTACCGACCCGAATCCTTCATCTGCCTGTCCGAGTCCATCGACCTGCACCAGGTGGATGCCACGCATGTGACGGTGCCCACCGAAGTGGTCGCGGTGCGCGAGGACCAGCTGGTGCCGATCGCCGACATGCGCGCGCTCACGGCCCGGCTCCCCGACGCGCGCCTGCACGAGATATCCTCGCTGCTCGGGCACGATGCCTTCCTGAAGGAGGCCGAGCAGCTGCGCGGCATCCTGTCGCTGATCCATTCCGGAGAATCCCTTGACCGACCGACCTGAATTCACCACGCGCTCGGTGCGCGCGGGCCTTGAGTCCGACGATGTCACCGGCGCGGTGGTGCCGCCGCTGCATCTGTCGAGCACCTATGCCTTCCGCGGCTACGGCGAAAAGCGCAAGTACGACTACTCGCGCTCGGGCAACCCCACGCGCGACCTGCTGGGCAATGCGCTGGCAGACCTGGAGGGCGGTGCCGGCGGCGTGATCACCGGCACAGGCATGGGCGCAATCACCCTGGTGGGGCATCTGCTGCCGCAGGGCGCGCGCATCGTGGCGCCGCACGACTGTTATGGCGGTACCTTCCGCCTGTTCACGGCCTGGCAGAAGCGCGGCGAACTGAAGATCGATTTCGTGCGCTTCGCGGATGAGAAGGCGCTGGACGCCGCTCTGTCGCAGAAGACCGATCTGCTGTGGATCGAGACGCCCAGCAATCCGTTGCTGCGCATCACCGACATTGCCGCGCTGGTGAAGCGCGTGCAGGGCAAGGGCACGCTGGTGGCGGTGGACAACACCTTCCTGTCGCCGGCCTGGCAGCGGCCGCTGGAACTGGGTGCCGACATCGTCGTGCACTCCACCACCAAGTACATCAACGGCCACAGCGACGTGGTCGGCGGCGCAGTGGTGGCGAAGACGCAGGAGCTGCACGAGCAGCTGGCCTGGTGGGCCAATGCGCTGGGCCTCACCGCCGGTGCGTTCGACAGCTTCCTCACGCTGCGCGGCCTGCGCACGCTGCAGGCGCGGCTTGCCGTGCACGGCGCCAACGCCGGGGACCTGGCAGCGTGGCTCGCGGCACAGCCCGGCATCCGCAAGGTGTATTACCCGGGCCTGCCCGACCATGTGGGGCACGAGGTAGCCAGGCGCCAGCAGGCTGGTTTCGGCGCCATGGTGACCATCGAGCTCGAAGGCGGCGAGGGCGCCGTGCGCCGCTTCGTCGATGGCCTGGAATTCTTCTCGCTGGCCGAATCCCTCGGTGGCGTGGAAAGCCTGATCGCGCATCCTGCATCGATGACGCATGCGGCCATGGCACCGGAGGCGCGTGCGGCCGCCGGCCTGGTGGACGGCCTGCTGCGCCTTTCCATCGGCATCGAGGCGGTGGAAGACCTGCGAGGCGACCTTGCCGCAGCACTGAAGCGCGCCCGAGGATAGCGACGGGCTCCGACGGACGGCGACAACAAGAACGGGGGAAGCCATGATCGAGTGGATGCAACGGAACACGGTGCGCAGCCTGCTTGCGCTGCCCATGCTGGCCGCAGCGGCACTGGCCAATGCGGCGGCGCCCATCGACACCAGCTGCTGGAAGACCGCGGACGACCACGCGAACATGATGCAGCAGCTGGGCATCACGAAGCTGCGGCCCGGCCCGAGCGGCAACGAGAGCGCGCCCAACGCCGCCAACTACGACGAGGCGCTGGCCAATCCCTTCCCCAACCTGCCCGAGGTGCTGAAGCTGGAAAACGGCCGCAGCGTCACCACGGCACGCCAGTGGCGCGAGCAGCGCCGCCCGCAGATCGTGGAGCTGTTCGAGCGCGAGGTGGTGGGCCGCATCCCCAAGCAGGTGCCGAAGGTCCGCTGGTCCGTCACCGAAAGCGCTGTCGCGAAGGTGGGCGAGCGCGAAGTGAAGGCGCGGCGCGTGGTGGGCAAGGTGGACAACTCCGCCTATCCCGCCGTCGAAGTGAACATCGACATGGTGCTGGTCACGCCCGCGGATGCGAAAGGGCCGGTGCCGGTGATGATCATGTTCGGCGGAGGACGCATGCCTGGCGCGGCACCGGCGCCACGGCCAGCCCCGCCGGTGGATCCCTGTGCACCGCCGGCCGCAGCCGGTGCGGCCCCTGCTCGCGGCCCGGGACCAGGAC
>JALYWF010000087.1 GCA_030852845.1 Pseudomonadota bacterium | reverse complement strand
GTTCTTGATGAACTGGTTGCCGGTCTCGATGCCGTCCTCGAGGAAGAAGCAGTGGCCCACGTTGTTGTAGGTCACGTTGTTCTCGATGCGCAGGTTGTGCGTGCCGTGAATGGTCACGCAGCGGCTGTACGTGTCATGGATGGCCGCGTTCTTGATGTACTGGCCCTTGGCATCGCCAACGAGGTGCCAATGGATGGGATAACGCGCCAGCACCATGTGCTGGCCCATGCGGTTCAGCTCCACGCTGGACACATGCATCGTGCTGGAAGGCATGGCCATGATGTGGCCACCGAAGTACGACTGCTCGGCATCCTGGGAAGCCTGGATCTTGATGTTGCGCGTCAGCAGGCCCACTTCACCGCGCTGGTCGACGTCGAAGGTGATCTTGCCGAAGTGCATGTAATCAAGCTTCTTGTCGAGCGTCAGCGTGTTGCCGCTGACGGCCGTGATGGTGCGCTTCTCGGCCTGGCGCGGATCGTAGTCCGTGGAGGCCAGCACGATCTGGTCGCCCGCCTTCCAGCCCTTCGCATCGAGCACCTCGATGGACGTGGCGCCGGCGGCGGCGGTCTTCGCCAGCTTGCTCCAGGTATGGGTGGTGTTGCCGTGCAGGTTCAGCGTGCCGCCGGAGATCATGATGCCCCGGTCGCCCATGCCGGCCATCACATCTTCGCCCTTCACGTTGTCGGTGAAGGTGATGGTGGCCTTGCGGGTATGCGGCTTCGCCTCGGTGCCGATCTGCAGCTCGCCGTGGAGCATGATCCACTCGGTCTGCAGTTCAAGGTCGGCGTTGTCGGCGAAGGTGAGCTTGCCGTCGATCGAAAGACCGCCCAGCGCCGGCGGACTCACGTCGAGCACCACCTGCTTGTCCTTGCCGATGACGACCTTGTCGCCCGCGGCCGGAACCTTGCGGTTGGGCCAGGTGGCCGGATCAGACCAGCGACTGGCGCCCGGTGCGGCGTTCTGTGCCTGGACGACAGCGAATACGCCGCCGAGCAGGACCGCCGGAACCAGCGTTGCGAGAAAGAACGAACGAGATCGTTCACCCATGGCGATAACCCCCGAAATTATGAAACGCGGACCAATAACCTTAGTGCCCGGAGAATAGCGCGACTTTGCAGCGTCCGGCCACATTGGGCAGGTCCGTGGTGCCCTGACACCCGGTTTCGGGCGGTAGCCGAAAAAAGACAGGCCCAAGGGCGGGCCCCCCCCCGGCTGATCGCGCCCGTGCCGCGTTCAGCGAGCCAATGCGCCGTGGGCGATGCGATCGCCCGAGAAAGTTCCGAGCCAGACCCGCTGCCCCACGGGCAGGACCATTGTGGCGTTGCTGAAGGCAGGGAGGGCCGGCGTCTCGACGATGATCTGATGCTGCAGGGTGCGCGCGTCCAGGGCTGCGCCCATGCTGCCGCGCGGACAGCTCGCTAGCTTCGCCAGGTCGTGCCCTGGACCTGGCGTGCCCCCGCATTCCGGTACGTCATTGGCCATTCCGCCGGTAAACAGGCGCCCATCCGGCCCGCGGTGCACATTGTCGGGCGTGAAGGGCAGCGGCTGCGTGCTGCGCAACCGGCGGGCGGGATTGCTGTGTGAGAACGCCACGACCGTCTGCAGTCCGGAAGACACCACGTAGAACTCGCGACCGTCCGCAGAAACCTCGATGCCATTGTTGCCGGGCAATTCAGTGCCGGCCACCTGTACAAAGCCCTTGCTCCCCGGTGACCACTCGAACACCGCGCCGGTGGAGCGCTTCTCGACGGAATCGAGGAATGTCTTGCCAGGCATCAGCAGTACGGTCACGAGGAGTGAGCCATCAGCCAATGAGGCAACGCTGTTGGCAGCAAGGCCATCAGGCATGGGCACGCAGCCCTTCCAGGTGAGCGCGGGGCCGGTTGTGCCGACGGCAACGTCGAACACCTCGATCGCCTCGCGCGCACCGTGCCCCACGACATGCAGCCGCGAGAGGCCCCGACCCGCGTCGCGGATGCTCAGGCCGTGACTTTCGAAGTGGGCGATATCGGGCGGGGACGTGCATTGGGTGAAGATCGCGTCGGGCTTCGCTTCGAATTTCAGGGGGTGCCATGCACCATTGCGCGAATCAATCGCAAAAAGGCGCGCACCCTCGGCCTGCCCGCTGCTGAGAATCCAGGGCGTGCCCGGCACGAGCACCAGGTCTTCGGCATTTTTTGGACCGCAGATGAACTGCAGGCCACCGGCAGGCTCACAGGACTTCTGCGCGTACGCCCCATCGGCGAGGCACAGCAGCAAAAGGACGGGCAGCAATCTGGATGCGCTCATGTCTGGACTCTAGCATTCACGGGCGAAGCCACGGTAGAGCGTGCACAGGCCCTGGTTCTGCCTGGTGTCGCAATGCCTCGAGCTGTCGGGCTATCCTTTGCCGCCAGTCTTCCGACCCACCTTCAGACGGGAGTTGATGTCATGAGAAGCGGGAAGCATCGCTCGTTCCTTCCTGTGTCGCTCATTCCGGCTCTCCTGGTGGTCGGCACAATGGCTGTCCTGGCAACCCGGGAAGGCAGGACCCAGTCCGTCAGGGCGACGAACTGGTCCGATCCGGCCACGTGGCCGAACAGGAAAGTGCCCGCCGCAGGTGACAAGGTCATCATCGGCAAGGACAGGCAGGTGGTGCTCGACGTGAGCCCGCCGGCGCTGGGCGGTCTTTCGATCGACGGCAAGCTCACCTTCGCCGACAACGCCGACCTTACGCTGACCACCGAGTGGATCATGCTGCACGGTGAGCTGGCCATCGGCAGCGAAGCCCGTCCCCACACACGCAAGGCCACCATCACCCTCACCGACAACGTGAAGGGTGAGGACGTGATGGCTGGCATGGGTGACCGCGGCATCATGATCTCCGGCGGCACGCTGAACCTGCACGGCTCCACCACCAACACCTGGAGCAAGCTTTCCGCCACGGCCAATGCAGGCGCCACTTCGATCCAGGTGCTGGACGCCAGGGGCTGGAAGGTCGGCGACGAGATCGTGCTCGCCTCGACCGATTTCGATCCACGGCAGGCCGAGCGCCGCACGATGGCTGCCATCAACGGCAACACGATCACGCTGGACAGGCAGCTCGACTACATGCATTTCGGCAAGGTCACCTTCGACGTGGACGAGCGCGGCGAGGTGGCCCTGCTGACGCGCAACATCAAGATCCAGGCCTCGGAGGACGCCTAGCAGAGCTTCTTCGGCGGCCACATCATGGCCATGCCATCGAGCAGGATGTTTGTCTCGGGGGTCGAGCTGAACCGCATGGGCCAGAACATGACACTGGCCCGTTACCCGATCCACTGGCACCTGGTGGGAGATGCCAAGGGCCAGTACATCAGGAACGCCTCGATCCACGACACCTACAACCGCTGCGTGACGGTGCACGGCACGAATTTCCTGCGTGTCGAGAACAATGTGACCTACAACATCGTCGGCCACTGCTTCTTCCTGGAAGACGGCATCGAGCACGGCAACCAGTTCGTGAGGAACCTGGCCATCCAGATCAAATGCCACACCAGCAAACCCTGCGTGCCGACCAATCTGGCCGCAAATGGTGAGCTCACGGAGACCCGGCAGGTCATCCGGCGAGTCAGCATGTCGGGCAAGGACACCCTGCTGCCTTCGGACAACACAGTGGCGGCTTACTGGATCACCAATCCGGACAATGTCTTCATCGACAACGTGGCAGCGGGTTCCGACGAGAATGGCTTCTGGTGGTCATTGCCCGAGCACCCGAACGGCCAGTTCCTGGACACGCAGATCAGCAGGAACACCTGGCCACGTCGAACCCGGATGGCGGAATTCCGGGGCAACGTGGCCCACTCCAATTTCGACGGGTTCATGATGGACCGGAACATCAATGCGGAGAACGTCTTCGGTCTGGCCGGGCCCTCGCACATCGCCAGGGAAAATCCCGCTGACGAAAACAGCAAGGGCGTGGAATCGTTCCTCGTGGATCTCACCGCCTACAAGAACCGCAATGGCGGCGCCTGGGGTCGCGGCGAGCTGCACGTCTTCAAGAACTACAAGGCGGCTGACAATGCCATCGGGTTCACGAATTCAACGGGGTCCTTTGGCGCGGACATACATACCTCACGGGTGGTCGACTCACTGTTCGTGGGCGAAACGGAAAACATCGGCAACCCAGTGACACCGGAAGAAAAGGCCTACGGTCGCAGCCTGCCGAAACGCCTGATTCCGGATTTCCCGATCCGCGCCTACGAGTATTACGACTATCGCCATGACGTGGTGAACACGACGTTCGTGAATTTTCAGGACAACAAGCAGCGCGGAGCGGGCGCGCTTTCCTGGCTGTTGTTCACGGGCGCCGGGGTCACCACCGAAAACACCATCAAGGGTGCGAAGTACATCAATGCCAAGCCGGTGTATTTTCCGAAGGTCGATCCCCGATTCGACAATGACAACCGGGGCGGTTCGGCGTATCGGACCGCGGCGATCCACGATCTGGACGGATCGACCACGGGCATGGGCGATTCCTATGTATTGATCCACGACGGCGAGAACGACAGCGTCGCCACGGACGACACCTGCCAGGTTCATCCCACCTGGAATGCGGCTGTGTGCAAGGGGGACATCGGACGCATTCAATTCAGCGTCAGGAGGCCGGGAGCCACAAGGGGCGTTGGTCTGGCGCTGAAGGATGTTGCCTTGCGTTCAGCTGCCGCTGCGCCCGCGCGGGCGGGTGGCCCGGGCCCGGCGGCGGGGGCTCAACAGCCAATTGTCCTGAGCCGCAATGGCAAGGACTTCAAGATCACAGCCAATCAGAGCACCGTGCGCGCCGGTACCGAGATCCGCGTGAAGA
Organism: Pseudomonadota bacterium; assembly: GCA_030852845.1. GTDB lineage: Bacteria > Pseudomonadota > Gammaproteobacteria > Steroidobacterales > Steroidobacteraceae > ZC4RG30. Next base: position 4,550 of record JALYWF010000087.1, on the reverse strand, counting down.
CCGAGAGACCTGAAGTTCCCATCAGTCTGACCGAAATGGGCAAAGGCTCATGGGTGGTGTTCGAGCTGCCAGGTTTCGCCAAAGCCGACTCCGGGAAGGAGCAGGTCAGCCTCGATGCCTTGCGCAAGGCCACCGAGACTTCGTACTTCAAGGGTCCGGATGCCGTGTGGGTGAAACTGGTAGTCCCGACCGCCCCCAAGGGCATTGGCATGGATCAGTTTGGCCCGCTGGATACCCAAGCCAGCATTACGCTGAGCCGATAAGCCGGCCGGGTGCCCGCCACTTCAGCGGGGCGGCAGGAATCCCTCTGCGCAGGACTTCAGCACTCCCGCCCAAGCCCGGAATGCCGCATTGCCGCTAACGAAGGGATGCGGCTCGCCGGCCTTGCGCGCCGCCAGCAGTGGCAGCTTCAGCAGCGTGCCGTCTGCGACCACATGGTTGCTGAGCGGCACGTCCACGCGCGGATCCAGCGACACGAAACGATCCACGGCCGCCGCATAGGTGCGGATGTCGGCGGCGTCGAGGTGCCCTGCGCCATCTCCGCCCCAGTACCCCACCCAATGCCGCTGCGCTCCATCGCGCACCTCGAAGATCGGCGAGATCGTGCCGGGGGTATGCCCCGGTGTCACCACGATGCGGACCGTGGCCTCACCCAGGCGCACGGTGTCGCCATCCTTCACCACCATGTCGCGCTCGGGAAATGGCGCCGGCGTGCCGCGCTGCGGCCACGTCACCATGTGTTCCCAGTCGGCTTCGGACATCACGATGCGTGCCTTGTAAGTGGACTGCAGGTGCTTCGCGCCACCGAAATGGTCGTTGTGCCCATGCGAGACGATCACATAGCGGATGTCTTCGGGCTTCAGTCCGACCTTGCGCAGGCCGGCGACAATGGTGCCTTCGACATTGTTCTGGAATCCGGCATCGAGCAGGATGATCCCCTCGCGCGTGGTGAGAGCCCAGGCTGACGTGCTGCGATCACCCACGAAATAGAGGTTGTCGAATACACGCGCTGGTTCCACCGGCGGGGCCACGGGCGCAGGTGCCGCTGCAGCTGCGCCGCTTGCGGCAGGCTTCGGGCAGAAGGCCTCGCGAATGCTGGCGTGCACAGCCGTTTCGAGCGACGGCGCTGCGGCGGCGGCCAGTGCCGGGCCGGCCAGAAGGATAGCTGCCCCCATCGTGCGCAGGACCCGGTGCAGCAAAGCCTTGTGCCCGCCTGGATTGCAAGGGACCGAAGCCTGCCGCCCTTCCGTCGCATCTGCCTCATTTCGCATCGAGCAACTCCTTCACTTTGGCTTCCATCTTCTTCAGGTCCGCTTCGCCCTGGTAACGCGCCACCACCCTGCCCTGCGCGTCGATCAGGTACGTGAGCGGCACTCCAAGCACGCCTCCGAACTGTTCCGCAAATTTTGCACCGCCCATGGCGATGGGAAATGTCACCGGATACTCCGCAAGGAATTTTTTCACCTCGGCCACATCGTCATCCATCGACAGGCCGATGACCTGCAGCCCCCTGGCCTGCAGATCCTTCTGCCATCTGGAAAACACTGGCAGCTCCTCGCGGCAGGGCGGGCACCATGTGGCCCAGAAATTCAGCAGCACCAGCTTGCCGCGATAGCCGGACAGGCGCACTTCCTTGCCGGCCAGGTCGGCGCGGGTGAAGTCCGGCGCGATATCGCCGACCTTCATCGCGACCGCCGGTGCGCTCGACAATCCGGCCAGCGCGGCAACGAGAATGAGCCATGCCCGCATGGTCACTGCGCCTTGGCCGTGGGATAGCCCTTGTCCACCCAGTCTGTGCCGAAGTTTTCCTTGATGATCATCGCCCGCACGTTGGTGAAGCCCAGCTCGACCAGCACATCATGCGCGGCGGCCATGTTGGGGCAGCGCTCCCAGGGGCAACAGCCGCAATAGATGAGGATGGGCGCATCCTTGGCCATGCCGGCCACGCGATCACGCAGTACCTGCAGGCCCGCGCCCGTATTGCCGGGACCGGCATATTCGGAACCCGGGATGTGGGCCTGATCGAACATGGTCTTGAATCCCACGTGCAGGGTGAGCGTTCCGGCGGCCGAGCCGTCTTTCACCTTTGCCGCCCAGTCCGCCGGTTGCACCAGCCTGGCGGCGGGGATGGAGGATGCGGGCTGTGCTGCAACTGCGAAATGTGCCGCCAGCAGCAGCAGGCACGCCGACAGCAGCGGGGCGGCGATCCGGGGCAGGAGACGGTGCGCGTGCTTCATTGGGATGTCCTCTTGGGGGGTGCCGCCCATTGTGCACCACGCCAGCCGGGCTGGTTTGCCTGAGGAAGGGCAAGTACTGATAATCGGCCCGGTACGTCCTGCATCTGCGTTTGACGGGGGTCTGATCCGATGCGAATTGGCAATCGTTTGTTCCATCTTTCGATGCTGGCTGCTGCGGTCTTCTCCGTTACTGCCCAAGCCCAGGAAGCGGTGAAGAGCGGTGCGTGGTCAGATTCATCCACCTGGTCCGGTGGCGCAGCGCCACAGGCAGGCAGCAAGGTCACGATTGGTCGTGGTGTAGACGTCGTGCTTGACGTCACCACTCCCGCCCTGAAGGGCCTGACCATCGACGGCAAGCTCAGCTTTTCAAACAACGCCGATCTGGAGCTGACCACCGAGTGGATCATGCTGCACGGTGAGTTGGCCATTGGCACCGAAGCCAGGCCCCACACCCGCAAGGCGACCATCACCCTCACTGACAACGTCAAAGCCGAAGAGGTCATGGCCGGCATGGGTGACCGCGGCATCATGATCTCCGGCGGCACGCTGAACCTGCACGGCGATCGCACCAACACCTGGACCAAGCTGGCTGCCACTGCCAACGCCGGCGCGACCTCGATCCAGGTGCTCAATGCAAAGGACTGGCGCGTGGGCGATGAGATCGTGCTGGCATCCACGGATTACGACCCGCGGCAGGCCGAACGTCGCATGATCTCGGCCATCCGGGGCAATACGATCACGCTGGACAGGAAGCTGGACTACATGCACTTCGGCAAGATCACCTTCGACGTGGATGAACGCGGCGAAGTGGGCCTGCTGACGCGCAACATCAAGATCCAGGCTTCGGAAGACGCGGCGCAGACCTTCTTCGGCGGCCACATCATGGCCATGCCATCGAGCAAGATGTATGTCTCGGGCATCGAGCTGAACCGCATGGGCCAGAACCTGACGCTGGCGCGTTACCCGATCCACTGGCACCTGGTCGGTGATGCGAAGGGCCAGTACATCCGGAATGCGGCCATCCACGACACCTACAACCGCTGCGTGACGGTGCACGGCACGAACTTCCTGCGCGTCGAGAACAATGTGACCTACAACACCGTGGGCCACTGCTTCTTCCTCGAGGACGGCATCGAGCACGGCAACGAATTCGTGAAGAACCTGGCGATCCAGGTGAAGTGCCACACCTCCAAAGAGTGTGTCCCGACCAACCTTGCCGCGAATGGCGAACGGCCCGCGAGTGCTCCGGGTGCCCCCAGGCAGAATGGCCAGACCTCCAAGGATGTGCTGATTCCCTCCGACAACACGGTGACGGCTTACTGGATCACCAACCCGGACAACAGCTTCATCGACAACGTGGCTGCAGGTTCCGACCAGATCGGCTTCTGGTTTTCCATTCCCATTCACCCGCAGGGCCAGTTCCTGGGCACGGAAGTCGCCAGGAAGACCTGGCCGCGCCGAACGCCGCTGCGCGCGTTCAGGGGCAACGTGTCACATTCCAACTTCGACGGGTTCATGATTGACCGGCACATCAACGAAGACAACACCTTCGGTACAGCCTCCATTCCGTTGCTGCCGTTGAAAGATCCGACCGATCTCGAAGGCGAAGTGCTGGAGTCGCACTTCGAGAACCTGACCGCCTACAAGAACCGCAACGGCGGCCTCTGGGGCCGGGGCGATCTCTACGTCTACAAGAACGCGAAGTTTGCCGACAACGCCATTGGCATGACGCAGGCCGCTGGCGACATCGGCACCTCACGCTTCAGTTCACGGCTGGTTGATTCGCTGGTCGTGGGCGAGACCGACAATATCGGCAACCCCAGGACGCCCGAGGAAATCGCCTATGGCCGCAGCCTGCCGAAGCCTCGCATTCCGGATTTCCCGATCCGCGGCTACGAATACTATGACTACCGCGATGACGTAGTGAACACGACATTCGTGAATTTCCAGGACAACGACCGGAGGAAAACAGGCGCGCTGTCCTTCCTGCTGTTCACGAGTGCGGGGCTCAGCACGGGAAGCACGATCAGCGGGGCCAAATTTGTCAATGCCAAACCGGTCTATTTCCCGAAATACGATCGCAGGTTCGACAATGACAACCGCGGCGGGAACGCCTATCGGACCCTGTCGTTCCGCGACCTCGATGGATCGGTAACCGGCATCCGCGATTCCCAGATCCTGCTCCACGACGGCGAGAATGACAGCGTCGTCACCGACGACAGCTGTGTGATTCATCCCACCTGGAATGCCTCTGTGTGCACGGGTGATATCGGTCGCCTGAATCTCTCGAACAATAGAGGAGAACTTTCAGGC
>JALYWF010000001.1 GCA_030852845.1 Pseudomonadota bacterium | reverse complement strand
GTATAGAACGAGCGATCGAAGTTGCCGCCGGCATGCGTAAAGCCGATGCCGTTGTCGGCAAACTTCAGGCCCTTGTAGATGTGCATTTCACCCCGGCCCCAGATGCCGCTGTTGCGGTTCTTGTAGGCGGTGAAGTCCTCGATGACAGACTCTACGGGGTCGGTACGCTGACCCGGAGTGGCAAAGGCAATGTACCCGTAGGCTCGCGTCCGGCCATTGGGCAGAGGGCCGCGGTCCTGCATGAGGCTGTCGACGTTCGAATGAGCGACGTTGCCCTTGAACTCGCGGAATTTCGTTTGAGCCGGCCAGGTGTTCTTGCTGACATCAGTGCCTTCGAACGCGCCGGTCGGATGATCCGGAAATGCAAACCAGAACCCTGTCGCATCTGAACCCGCTGCCACGTTACCCACATAGGTGTTGTCCGGATTGGTGATCCAGTACGACGACACCGTGTTGTCGGAAGGGATGAGGACTTCCCCGGAATCCTGGCCGGTGGTCTTGAAATTCAGCAGGTCCGGGGACGATCCGAACGGCGTGAGGTCGGTGGGATCGCAGGGCTTGGACGTGTGGCACTTGGTCTGGATGGCCAGGTTCTTCACGAACTGGTTGCCGATCTCGATGCCGTCTTCCATGAAGAAGCAGTGGCCGACGTTGTTGTAGGTAACGTTGTTCTCGATCTGCAGGTAGTTGGTGCCGTGTACCGTCACGCAGCGGTTGTAGGTGTCGTGGATGGCCGCGTTCCTGATGTACTGGCCCTTGGCATCGCCGACCAGGTGCCAGTGGATCGGATAGCGCGCCAGGGTCAGGTTCTGGCCCATGCGGTTCAGCTCGACGCCCGAGACCTTCATGGTGCTCGACGGCATCGCCATGATGTGACCACCGAAGAAACTCTGCTCGGCATCGGCCGATGCCTGGATCTTGATGTTGCGCGTGAGCAGCCCCACCTCGCCACGCTCGTCGACGCCGAACGTGATCTTGCCGAAATGCATGAACTCGAGCTTGCGGTCGAGCGTGATCTTGTTGCCGCGTATGGCAGTGATGGTGCGACGCTCGGCCTGGCGGGCATCGTAGTCCGTCGAGGCCAGAACGATCTCGTCGCCGGCCTTCCACTGCGCGGCATTCAGCACCTCGATCGAGGTGGCGCCGGCTTCGGCGGTCTTCGCAAGTCTGGTCCAGGCATTCGTGCGGTTGCCGTGCAGGTTCAGGGTGCCGCCGGAGATCATGATGCCGCGGTCGCCCATGCCGGCCATGACTTCCTCACCCTTGACGGTATCGGTGAGGGTGATCGTCGCCTTGCGGGTGTGGGGACGAGCTTCGCTGCCGATGGCCAGCTCGCCGTGCAGCATGATCCACTCGGTGGTCAGCGTAAGGTCAGCGTTGTCTGCGAAGCTGAGCTTGCCGTCAATGGACAGACCAGCCAATGCCGGCGGGCTGACGTCCAGGATCACTTGCCTGCCTCTGGGGATCTCCACCTTGTCGCCTGCGGCCGGCACCTTGCCGCTCGGCCAGGCAGCAGGGTTGGACCAGTTCATCGGCTTGGCCGACCCAGCGCCCTGTGCCTGAACTGCAGCAATCACGCTGCCCAGAAGCAATGCCGGAACGAGCACTCCATAGAGGAACGAGCGATTCTTCTTGCTCATGACTTACCCACAAAAAATGCCCAAGGAAGATCCCGGAAGCCAGTCCAAGGATAGCGCGACGATTGGCGCTTGTGGGCCATATCCCTGGACAGGACTCAGGCAGCCATGCGGTTGCGCAGGTATTCCTCGTAGCCGCCGCGGAAGTCGGCAATACGGCCGCCTGGCAGCAGCTCGATGACGCGCGTCGCCAACCCCGACACGAACTCCCGATCGTGCGACACGAACACCAGCGTGCCCGGATATTTCTCGAGTGCGATCTGCAGCGACTCGATGGTCTCCATGTCCATGTGGTTGGTTGGCTCGTCCATCAGCATCACGTTGGGTCGCGTCAGGATCAGCTTGCCGTAGATCATGCGGTTCTTTTCGCCACCGGAGAGAACCTTCACGGACTTGCGGCCCTCGTCGCCAGAGAACAGCAGGCGGCCCAGCGTGCCGCGCACCAGCTGGTCGTCGTCACCCTTGCCTGTCCACTGCGACATCCACGTGATGAGGTCGATGTCGTCGGCGAACTCTGCCTGCGGATCCTGCGGCAGGTATCCGGGATCCGCGTTCTCGACCCATTCGAGCTTTCCGGAATTCGGCTTTAACCGGCCGGCCAGCACCTGCATCAGCGTAGTCTTGCCGATGCCGTTGGGGCCGATGACGGCCACACGCTCGCCGGCATCAACCTTGAAGGTGATCTTGTGCAGCACATCGGCGTCAGTGCCGGGGTAGCGCAGCGACAACTCCTCCATTGAGAACACGCCGCGATGCAGCTTCTTTGCGTAGTCGAAGCGGATGAACGGGTTCTGCCGTGAAGAGGGACGGATCTCCTCGATCTTGATCTTTTCCAGCAGCTTCTTGCGCGAGGTGGCCTGGCGGGCCTTGGAAGCGTTGGCGGAAAAACGGCGCACGAACTCCTGCAGGTCGGCGATGCGGTCCTTTGCCTTGGCGTTGGACGCTTCGACCCTCTGCCGGGCCTGCAGCGAGGCCAGCATGAAGTCATCGTAGTTGCCGGGATATATCTTCAGCTGCTGGTAGTCGAGGTCGGCGATGTGCGTGCAGACCTGATTGAGGAAGTGCCGGTCGTGGCTGATGATGATCATCGTCGCCTGGTAGTCGTTGAGCACGTCTTCCAGCCAGCGGATCGAATCGATGTCGAGGTTGTTGGTGGGTTCGTCCAGCAGCAGCACGTCGGGGCGCGAGAACAGTGCCTGCGCCAGCAGCACCCGCAGCTTCAACCCCGGGGCAACTTCGCGCATGCACTGCTCGTGCAGCTCCTTCGGTATGCCCGCATCAATCAGCACGTCACCGGCACGGGCCTCGGCGTCATATCCACCGTATTCGGCAAAGCGCCCTTCCAGCTCGGCGGCGCGCATGAACGCCTGGTCGTCGGAAGCCGGGTCGGAATAGATGCGATCGCGCTCCACCATCGCCGACCACATCTCGCGGTGCCCCTGCATCACTACATCCAGCACGCGTTCGTCTTCATATCCGAACTGGTCCTGCCGCAGCTTGCCGATGCGCAGTCCTGGCTGCAGGACGACCTCACCCGTGGAGGGCTCCAGCTCTCCACCGAGCACCTTCATCAGGGTGGACTTGCCGCAGCCATTTGCGCCGATCAGGCCATAACGGTTGCCGTCGGCAAACTTGACGGTGACCTGCTCAAACAGAGGCTTGGCGCCGAACTGGACAGAGACATTCTGTGTGGAAAGCATGGGGATTTCGCGGTCTGGAAGCGGGCGCGGCACTCTATCTCAAAGAGCAGTCCGCGACACCAACGCAGGCCAGCGCGCCCGGAAATCCCTGCCGGGATCAGTCGTAAACCATCCGACCTTCCACCCTGGTGGTCGGCAGCAGAAGACCCGCTACCGAAGCGGCATTCGGCAGCGCCTGCCAGCCTATTTCCGAAGCTGGTCCAGCCCCACCAGCGGCTCCACTTCCTTGCCCTCCTGAACACCGACGATTGTCACCGGCAGACCGGTCAGCGGGTTCGGATAATGAATCGGATGCTGCGTATACAGCGGATAGGACTGATAGCGAACTGAGGGAGGCCGGTCCGGCGGAATGTCCGTCGAGGCACCCGCAGCCGGCCGTGGCCCGTTGGCCCAGCCGCGCGCGAGATCCGCGACATAGGTGGTGTAGAAGTGCATGCGGCGGATCTTCCACACGCCGTTTTCCTTCACGTATTCATTCTCATAAACGCCACCGCCGATGCTCGCATCCACGCCATAGCGGCCTTCCATGCTGAACTCGCGAATGCGCGCCTGTGCGCTCAGGCCATCAGCCGCGACATGCACGACCGGCTGATACTGGAGATGGTCGAACAGCTCCTCCTGATGCAGCCCCTGTGGGCCGAAGACTTCCAGGAACTGCCGCACGCGCGCCTTGCCCTCATAGATGCCGCGCTGCGCAATCTCTATGCTGCCGTTATCGGCGAACAGCGCGGCGACGTCATCCCATTGCCAGCGATCAAGGTAATAGGTGTAAGCGTTCTGCAGATACTCCACGGCGCGCGCATCCTCGAGGCGCGCCAGCCTTGCAGCCAGCTCGGCCAGTGTGGCGGTGGCGGCCGGTGGCGCAACGCGCGACGCGGCATAGACGGGGCTCCCGGTGACGGGGTTCTCGTAATGCAGCGGCGCGGTGATCGTGCCGGGATACATGTCGTAAGTCAGCGTGGGCGGCAGGTCGGGCGGCAAGGTGGCCTCCGGACGAGAGTTCGGCCACGCGCGAACGCCCCAGCCTTGCTCGAGCTCCGTGTAGAACACGAACCACGCGTGCAGCTTCGAGATCATCCATTTGCCATCCACCTTGCGGTACTCGTTCTCATAAATGGCATCACCAAACATGCTCACGGAGCCATAGTCGCCACCTGAGATCAGCGCACGCCATCGACCTTTGGCCTGCGTGCCATCGGGAGATACATGGATGACCGGCTGCATCTGGGTGTGGTCGTAGAGTCGACCCTGGACCGGATATCCGAGCCACTCCAGATATTGCTGGATACGCTTTCGTCCCACGAATATGCCGCGGCCTCCGATCTCCAGCGTGCCGTCTTCGGCGAACAGGTGCGGGATCTCTGTCCATAGGTTCTTGTCGACGTAATAGCCATACGTGCGCTGCAGGATCTCGATTTCCCGCTCGTCCTCGAGGCGGGTGACGGCCTGCTGCAATTGGGCGAGCTGGCGTGCCGACGCCTTGCCCGACACGGCCTGCGCCGCAGGAACGGCAGAAGCCGAGGTGGCTGCCTCGCGCACCGGATGCGTGAAACCATAGGGTGGCATGTGCACGGCCGGCCATGGTTCATAGGTGAATGTCGAAGGACGATCGGGCGGCGGAATCTTGCGGTCGGCCACATTGGTGGCCTGCATGCGTCCCTTCCAGCCGCCTTCGAATGGCACGGTGAACGTTTCGTACCAGTGCAGTCGCGTGATCTTCCAGACGCCGTTCTCCTTGCGATATTCAGTCTCGTAAGGGCCGACCTGCCAGCGGGCATAGTCCTGGTACTGACCCAGCAACACGAGCGCGCGCCATCGGGCACGCGCGGTTCGGCCGTCGGAGGAAAGCGTGATCACCGGCTGCAGTTGCGTATGCTCGCGCAGCTGCTGGGGCTGCAGGCCGCGCTCACCGTAGCCAATTGCATAGAGCAAGGCGCTGATGGATTTCTTGCCGACGTACACACCCGAAGCGGCATATTCGACTTCGGCGTCATCGGACAACAGGTCGACCACGTTGTCCCAGTCCGAATGATCGATGTAGTAGCCGTAGGCGCGCTGCAGCCGCTCAACTTCCTTGAGATCCAGCGCGCGGGTCGCGCGCACCAGCAGCGAGGCCGCGTCGGCGGTCTGTGCCTGCGCCTGCGCAGCTGCCGGGACGCCGGCGGACACGACCATGAATACCAGCATAATTCGCAGCACTGGATGGCGCATGAGGTCTCCCTGTATGGCTGGCCGAAGCCTAGCACCACCGAAATCGCTCTACCTGCTTCCTTCCAGCTGCTTGCGTCTTCCAGCGAGGTGTTCCTGCTCGATGCCCGCGTCCCCGCGGACCCCCAGGACCCCGTCGCGCGCTCAAGACAAGGAGAGGGTGAGCAGTTCGGCGGGCTGCGTGTGGTCGTCCTTGTCGACGATGATCCACGCGCGCGCGGCGTCGCTCTTGTCGAGCGCGAGGCCCTCGGGCTTGCCCACCCAGCGCTCGCCGCGCTCGTCGAGGATCGGCTCGAGCTGCCAGCGCTCGCCGTCCCACGCGCCTAACGCCGCGCCCACCACCTCGCCGTCATCCACCGCGTTCGGCGACGCCTCGGCCGCGCACGTCACGAGGAGCCGTTCGGCGCCGCGCGGGCCGGGGCCGCAGCACGCGTCCGTGAACGTGAGGCGCACGCCGCCGATCTCGCCGAGCACGTGCGCGCGCACGTCGAGCAGCGCCGGTACCCCGCCGCGCCGCGTGAGGAAGGCGAGCAATGCGGCCTCGTCGATGTCGACGGTCGCGTCCACGCCGCCCTTGCCGTTGCCGCGCTGGAAGAGCCGCACGCGCGGCGGGTTCGTGACGGACCCGGGCAGCCGGCTCATGCCTTCGAGGTTGAGCTCGCAGCCGCGCAGCAGCGGCAAAGCGCGAAGCGCCGCGTAGAGCCGCCCGGCGTCCACGACGCGCACCTCCGTGGGCGAGCGATCGAAGTGGGCGAGCACCGCGCGCTCGCGGGCGCGCAGCGACCCCGAGCCGAGCGCGACGACGAGGGTGTGGCCCCCGTCGGGGAACACCTCGACGCACTCGAGGTCGAGCTTGTCCTTCTTGTTGCCGCGGTCGTCGCCGTAGAGGCGCACGCCGCCCGGGCCGGCGGGCAGCGCGACGGACGTCGTGCGCATCGTGATGGGGTCCACGAGCGCAAGGAAGGACGCGTCGTCCTGCGCCACCATGAGCCGCGGTCCGCCGCTGGTGTCCACGAGCCGCAGCCCGGACCCCGCCCGCACGTGCGCCGGTCGATCCAGGGCGCGGTCAGGCCCCTCTGCATAGAGGAGCGGCGTGCGGGCGACGATGCGGGCGGGCATGGGGATCAGGTTCTAACAGAAGCGGAGCGGAGCGCGGCACGCGCACGCGGTTGAGCTCAAAGGCGACTTGCTCCGGAGCAAATTCCGATAGGCCGCGCGATGGTGTCAGCTTACAAAAAAGCCCCGGCAGTTTCCCGCCGGGGCCTCTTGATCAATCAATGGTCAGGTAAGCCTGCGGCTTACATGCCCATGTCACCCATGCCACCGCCCGGCGGCATGTGCGCATGCTCCGACTCATCCTTCGGCGCATCCGCAATCATCACTTCCGTCGTCAGCAGCAGACCCGCCACCGAAGCGGCATTCTGCAGCGCCAGACGCGTGACCTTGGTCGGATCCAGGATGCCGGCCTCGAGCATGTCGCCATACTCGCCGCTGGCGGCGTTGTAGCCATAGGCGCCCTTGCCCGCCCGCACGGCGTTCAGGACGACAGCGGCATCTTCACCGGCGTTCTCCACGATCTGGCGCAGCGGCTCCTCGATGGCCCGGGCCAGCAGGCGGATGCCCACGGTCTGGTCTTCGTTGGAACCTTCCAGGTCCTTCAGCGCCTTCAGCGTGCGGATCAGCGCGACGCCGCCGCCAGGCACCACGCCCTCTTCAACGGCGGCACGCGTGGCGTGCAGCGCGTCTTCGACGCGGGCCTTCTTTTCCTTCATCTCGACTTCCGTCGCAGCGCCGACCTTGATCACGGCCACGCCACCGGAGAGCTTGGCAACGCGCTCCTGCAGCTTTTCCTTGTCGTAGTCGCTGGTGGCTTCTTCCACCTGCTGGCGGATCGACTCGATGCGACCCTTGATGTCCGCAGGCTTGCCCGCGCCATCAATGATCGTGGTGTTTTCCTTCTCGATCACGATCTTCTTGGCGGTGCCCAGATCGTTCACGGTGGCCTTCTCGAGCGACAGGCCCACTTCCTCGGAGATCACGGTGCCACCGGTCAGCACGGCGATGTCCTGCAGCATGGCCTTGCGGCGGTCACCGAAGCCCGGCGCCTTCACGGCGGCGACCTTCAGGATGCCACGGATGTTGTTCACGACCAGGGTCGCCAGGGCCTCGCCCTCGACATCCTCGGCCACGATCAGCAGCGGACGGCCGGCCTTGGCCACGCCTTCCAGCAGCGGCAGCATCTCGCGGATGTTCGAGATCTTCTTCTCGGTGAGGAGAATCAGGGGCTTCTCGAGCTCTGCAACCTGCGTGTTCTGGTTGTTGATGAAGTACGGCGAGAGGTAGCCGCGGTCGAACTGCATGCCCTCGACCACTTCCAGCTCGTCGGTCAGCGCCGAGCCTTCTTCAACCGTGATCACGCCTTCCTTGCCGACCTTGTCCATGGCCTCGGCAATGCGCTTGCCGATGGACTCATCGGAGTTCGCGGAGATCGTGCCGACCTGCGCGATGGCCTTGGAATCCTTGCAGGGCTTGCTGATCTTCTTCAGCTCTTCGGTGGCCGCGATCACGGCCTTGTCGATGCCGCGCTTCACGTCCATCGGGTTGCGGCCCGAGGAAACGGCCTTCAGGCCCTCGCGGATGATGGCCTGCGCCAGCACGGTGGCGGTGGTGGTGCCGTCGCCAGCCTCGTCGGAGGTGTTGGAAGCAACTTCCTTCACCAGCTGCGCGCCCATGTTCTCGAACTTGTCCTTGAGCTCGATCTCCTTGGCGACGGACACGCCGTCCTTGGTGATCGTCGGCGCGCCGAAGCTCTTCTCGAGCACGGCATTGCGGCCCTTGGGACCCAGCGTCGCCTTTACGGCATTGGCCAGGATGTTGACGCCGCGGAACATCTTCACGCGGGCGTCGTCACCGAAACGTACGTCTTTAGCAGCCATGATTATTTGCCCTCGATGACGGCCATGACGTCTTCTTCACGCATGACCAGCAGTTCTTCGCCGTCGACCTTCACTTCCTGTCCGCCGTACTTGCCGAACAGGATCTTGTCGCCGATCTTGATGTCCAGGGGACGGACCTTGCCGTCTTCCAGGATCTTGCCGTTGCCCACGGCGACGACCTTGCCCTGTACGGGCTTCTCGGTCGCAGTGTCGGGGATGATGATCCCGCCTTTGGTAGTACGTTCTTCCTCGAGCCGCTTCACCAGGATGCGGTCGTGGAGGGGGCGAATCTTCATGGGTTGCCTCTCCTTAGAGTTACTGGGAACAGAAAAAACTGAAAATCCGGGTCGCAGCCCCGGTGGTGCTGTTAGCACTCTCACCCGTCGGCTGCTAACGGGGGGCTATCTTAGCGACGGAACCGCCGCTTTCAAGGGTCATTTCGGCGCCAGCGTCTGCACTAAATTGGTGCGCCGCCGGGATGGCAGGCGGTACACCATGAAATGAATCTTTGACATTCTGTAAAAGATTCTTTACCTTCTTTCGCACACCGAGGGAGGCTCCATGTCGTTCAGGGAAAAGACCGCCTGGATCACGCTGCTGGCCATCGTGGCCGTGTCGCTGATGTACTGGTTCTACATGCCCAATCCCTTCGTGCCGGGCCCGGCACCGCGCGTGCTGCATGCCATGGGCGCCAGCCTCGCCGCCTACCTGATCATCGAACTGGGCAGCTGGCTGCTGCTGCGCTGGCGCTACCCGCAGGATGCGCGCGCACCGCGCGACGAGCGCGAGCGGCTCATCGATCTGCGCGCGCTGCGCGTGGCCTACTACGCCTTCGTCGTGACGGCCATGGCTGGCATTTTCGTCACGCTGCACCTGGCGGGCACCGGACCGGTGGCCGTGGGAATGGCAGTATTCATGGGCTTCGTGCTCTCGCAGATCAGCAAGCATGCGGCGCGGATCCTCCTGTATCGCCGCGGGTTCTGAGAAATGGCCCCCACGCTGGTCACCAACTGCATCCGCCGGCTGCGCTTCGGGCACCACGAGATGACGCAACAACAGCTGGCGGAGCGCATCGGCGTGACGCGCCAGACGGTGAACGCCATCGAGGCGGGGAAATATTCGCCATCGCTGGAGGTGGCCTTCCGCATCGCCGAGGTGTTCGGCGTGCGCATCGACGATGTGTTTTTCCACGGCCCCGAGCCGGGCGCTTCGCATGGGAAAAAGGGATGAACCTGTGGCACTGACACGCCTGATCCCGATGCTGCCGGTCAGCAATCTCGACGCCAGCCTGCGCTTCTACACGCAGCTGGGCTTCACGGTCGAACAGCGGCGCGATGACTGGGGCTGGGCGATGCTGCGCTCGGGAGAGTGCCGGCTGATGCTGGATCGCTCGATCAACACGCAGCCCCGCGCGCCGCGGCAGTCGGTGATCTACCTCTATCGGGATGACCTCAGGTCGTACCACGCCACGCTGCGCGAGCAGGGCGTGAAGGTTCCCGATGTGGACGTCACCTTCTACGACATGCAGGAATTCCGGGTGGAAGATCCGGACGGAAACCGGTTGTGGATCGGGCAGGACGAGTCGGTTGGGGCACCATCGCCTGACCTGTCCTGAGCACGCAACCATCGGCGGGTACTGGGCACCGCGGGACATGCCGACTACACCGTGAAGGTGATTCCCGACCATGGGCATTCGCTGGTGCTGCAGCCCGGCCCCTATCCGTACATGTCCCTATTCGTGCTCCCCGCCATGCGGCTCACACTGCGCGAAACACAGCGAGGGTACGGCCATGCAAAAGAATGTTGGTTGCCCGACAGCGGCCAAGCCCAAGCTGTGAAGGCGACTTCATCCTCATTTTCAGAAATGCGGAGCCACACTCGTGTATGAAAAGCCATGCCCGTGTCCGGAAGGCGTGCCCCACTCCGAGATCTGCTGCGGACAGCAGATGAAGCGCGTGGAGAGCACCGCGCCAAAGCGCTAGCGGACGGGATCCGCCTGGGCCTCTGCGCCGCAAGGCGCAGCCGCGCCTCAGGCCAGCGCCTCGATGTGCCTGACCTTGCGCGCCGCGCCCATGCGGTAGAAACGTCGCAGCGCCGCCACCGCGCCACCGCGCAGCGCCGGCCGGTTTGATCCGAGCGCTGACTGCAGACCGGCGCAGAACCTCGCCGCATACCGCGACGCCGCCGCATACAGTTGCTGTCGAGCGGGCGGCAGTTGCGGATTCACACGCGTACGCGCAAACAGCAGTGGATGCAGCTCCCGCGGCACATGCCCGGGATGCTGCGCGCGCAGCAGCCACCAGGAGGCGATGTACTTGTCCACCTCGGCCTGCAGTTCCAGATCCAGCTGCGACACACCGCGGTCGTGTCCGGCATTCCACATCAGATAGGAGAAGTGGCTGACGCCTTCAAGCGCGGTCCAGAAATCGCCGATGTTGGAGGCATCGAGCCTTTGCAGTGGATCATGCTGCTCCAGTCGCTGCAGCAGCGCCGCGTCGATGTAGAGCGCGAGGTAGCTGGTGCGGCGCGGACGCTCCACCAGCACCAGTTCCTCATCCGGCCCCTCCTCGCGCCGCTCGCACGGCAGTTCGGCCCGCCGCGTCACCAGGAAGTCGCGCACATCATGCCCGCTGGATGCGTCGTAGATGATCTCCAGCAGCCGCTGCACGGGGCGCAGCATGGCCTTCAGCTCACCCGCACCGAAACCGGCGTCGCCGCCACGCCCAGCTGCTGCAACAGGTTGCGGGCGCGCGGACTGCCCGTCTTCAGCCAGATCTCGTAGAGCCGCAGCACATCTTTCTGGCTCCACACGCGCGCCGTATCGCTGATCTCGCCGATGGCATCCACCACGCGCTGGAAGTTGCGCGCCAGCTCGCCGAACACGCCGGTGAGCGCGCGCCGCGGCCCGCTCATCGGCGTGGCGGCCAGCGTGCCGTAAGCACGGCCGCCCATGGCGATGTGGTAGTCCACATCCACCAGCCGCCGCTCGAAGCCATGCGCGAAGAACCCGGCCACGAACAGTGAGACATCGCCGAGGCGCTGCAGTACGGCCTCGCGCTCAATGGGCGAAGCGGCGTTGCTGGCCTGCGAAAGCAGCTCCGCCAGGCTGACCCAGCGCTGCCCGGGTCGTGTGTCGCCGTGCGATACCTCGGTGCGGGAGTAGAGGGTGAGCAGGCTCACCACGTAATGCGCCGTGTGCTCGTCGAGCGTCACATGCTGGGATGCGAGCGCCTTGCCCAGCGCATCGCGGAAGAACTCGGTCAGATTGTTGACAGGGGTCACCCTGTGGTCCGCGCTATCGCCTGCCCTCATGCAGTACCTCCGATTGCCCGTGCCTGTACGTCTCTATTGCTACGCCGCAAGTGCCTTCCATGCAACAGCACCGGCAGCGTTTTCAGCCATGCAAGTACAGGGCCGCGGCGCCCCGGCCTACAGGAGTTCGCCAAGCGGGGAACTTGCAGGATCAGGACATGGCCTGAAGTTCTGCCTGCAGGGTCGGGGGTAAGATGCTCAGGATGCGCAAACTGCTTTTTTTCCTTCTGGCGGCACTGGCCGGCGGATTCGCTGTCGCGGCAGATGATTTTCTGCCCATGGAGGAGGCTTTCCGCATCAGCGCCTTCGCCACTGCCCCCGACAGGATCGAGGTCGTCTTCCAGGTACAGCCGGGGTACTACCTGTACCGGTCGCGCCTGGGGTTCAAGGTGCCGGAAGGCCAGCCCCTGGCCCTGGGCAAGCCGGACATCCCGGCCGGCGACATCAAGAAGGATGAGGAAGGCCTCGGCCTGGGCGACCAGGAGGTCTATCACGAGGATCTGTCCGTGAAGCTGCCGGTGTCGCGCGGCTCGCGCGATGCCTCCACCGTGCCGCTGGAGGTCGCCTTCCAGGGCTGCGCCGAGGCCGGGCTTTGCTATCCGCCCTCAAAGAAAACCATCCAGGTGAAGCTGCCCGCAGCCACCAACGTCGTGAAACTGCCGGCCGGTGGCGGCAATGCGGTGGGCGGCGGCTACGTTTCCGAACAGGACCGCCTCGCCAGCCTGATCAGCGAAGGCAATGTCTTCCTGATGTGTGGCGCGTTTTTCCTTGCCGGCCTGCTGCTGGCCTTCACCCCCTGCGTGCTGCCCATGGTCCCCATCGTGGCCGGCATCATCGCCGGCGAGGGCGCCAACGTGACCCGCGGCCGGGCCTTCAGCCTGTCGCTGGCCTATGTGCTGGGCATGGCCGCCACCTACACCGCGGCGGGGGTGGCCTTCGCCGCTGCCGGCCAGCAGGCCCAGACATTGTTCCAGCAGTGGTGGATCATCGCCCTGTTCTCGGCGCTTTTTGTTGCAATGGCGCTATCAATGTTCGGCTTTTTCACCGTCCAGATGCCCTCCTTCATACAGACCCGACTCACCGCGATGAGCAACCAGCAGAAAGCCGGCAGCTACGCGGGCGTGGTGGTGATGGGGGCGCTTTCGGCGCTGATCGTCACCACCTGCGTGGGTCCGGCGCTTGTCGCGGCCCTGTCGGTGATCGGCCAGTCCGGCCAGGTGGCTCGCGGCGGGCTCGCCCTGTTCACGATGGCCATCGGCATGGGCGTGCCCCTGCTGGTGGTGGGCGCCTCTGCCGGCCAGCTGCTGCCGCGCGCCGGCGCGTGGATGGAGACGGTGAAGCAGGCCATGGGTGCCCTGATGCTGGCGGTGGCCGTGTGGATGCTGTCGCGCCTGCTGCCGCCGCAGGTAACCATGTGGCTGTGGATCATTCCGCTGGCCGCGCTGGCCTTCATCCTGCTGCACGCCACCTGGCGCACCCCTGGGGGCCGCGCCATGGCCCGTCTGCTGGCAGTGGTGGCCGCGGCCTATGCGGTGGTGATCGGCATCGGTGCGGTGCGCGGCGCCACCAATCCGCTGCAGCCGCTCAAGGCCACCATCGAGGTGGACCTGCCCTTCGAGCGCATCAAGTCCGTGGACGACCTCACCGCCCGCGTCGCCACGGCGCAGGCCGCCGGCCAGAGCGTGATGCTCGATTTTTATGCGGACTGGTGTGTCTCCTGCAAGGAGATGGAGCACTACACCTTCACCGATCCCGCCGTGCAGGCCGCGCTGGCCAACACGCTGTGGCTGCAGGCCGACGTGACCGCCAATGACGCCACCGACCAGGCGTTGCTGAAGCACTTCGGCATCTTCGGCCCACCCACCATCGCCTTCTATGGCACCGATGGCGCGGAGCGGAAGAACTACCGCGTCGTGGGCTTCATGAAAGCCGAAGAATTCGCGCCGCTGGTCACCGCAGCGCTAAAGTAGCCGCATGAGAGCAGTGTGGATCGTCCCCGCGGTGGCTGCCGCCGCGGTGCTGGGATTTCTTGTGCAGCGGTGGATCGCACCGACCGCCGCCGACACGGCGACGGACGCCGCGGCGCCGCCAGAGGCGCCGGTTGCGCAGGATGGCCTCGATGATGAATCCGGCCAGCCGCCGCTGGTGATTCCCGCCAGCCTGCCCACCTTCTCCCTGGCCGATGCCGATGGCCGCCAGCGCACACTGCAGGACTGGGCCGGGCGCCCGTTGATGGTCAATTACTGGGCCACCTGGTGTGGCCCCTGCCGGCGCGAGATCCCGCTGCTCAATGAGCTGCGCGCCCGCGGCATCCCCAAGAACCTGGAGATCATCGGCATCGCCGTGGACTTCCGCGACGACGTGGTGGCCTATGCCGCCGAGACGCCGATCTCCTATCCCCTGCTCATCGGCGAGGACGACGGCCTGAAGGCTGTGGAGTCCATGGGCATGCAGCCGGCCTTCCCCTTCACGGTGTTTGCGGACAGCAAGCAGCGCATCGTCACGGTGAAGGTGGGCGAACTGCACCGGGACGAGGCCGAGCTGATCCTGGCCAGGCTGG
>JALYWF010000061.1 GCA_030852845.1 Pseudomonadota bacterium | reverse complement strand
GCCTGGAAGGCGGCGAAGTCCAGATGGTGGTTCTCGGTCACCAGCAGCGCCAGCTGCAGCATGCCGAGGCACAGCGGCAGCAGCGCCAGGATTGCCACGATCTGGAATTCCACCGCAGCGGCGCCGCGGCAGCCGGCCCTGCCCATCAGCATGGCCGGATCCAGTCACCTATGCGCCAGCCATGCAGGCGCACAGCCCCGGCACGCATTTCCCAGACGTGGTGGGCCTGCCGTTCACGGGCGATGCGACACGGCCCCAGTCCTTCGCGGATGCTGATGATGCGACCACGTGCATCGCAGAACAGCACATCGATGGCATGGTGCATTCCGACGGTATGGATGGCCCGACAACGGGGCAGCAGGTATGCCGTCTGGTAATCCGGGCGGCGGCGCAGCAGCATGCCGCGCCCGCACTCCAGCCGGTTTTCGCAGACATGCACCTGCATGCGCTGCAGGCGCAGGCGGTTGTGCTCAACGCGGAAGATGATCATGAGCCCAGCGCCTGGGCGAGCCGCACGGCAATGGGCACGCCGATCACGATGAAGGTGCAGGGGAAGATGCACAGGATCAGCGGACCGAGCATCTTCACCGGCGCCTGCATGGCCAGCTTCTCGGCACGGGCGAACCGCTCCGCCGTCCGCTGTGCGCCCTGGTCGCGCAGCACGGTTCCCAGGCTCATGCCGGAACCCTCCGCGTGCGCCAGCGCACTGGCCAGCGTATCCAGGCTTTCCACGCCATAGATGGCAGCGGCGTGGGAGAAGGCCTGGGCACGGGCCCGCCCACCGCGCACCTCCCGCAGCACCCGCTCAAAATATTCCCGCAACGGACTTTCCGGTGCCTGCGACACGATCAGGCGCAGCCCGGAGGTGAGCGTGGCGCCCGCCTCCACGCACACCGTCATCAGGTCCAGCCAGGCAGGCAGCTCTCGCGCGATGGCGCGCTCGAGCGCCTCGCGCTGCTGGCGCAACCACAGGCTGCCATGCAGATAGCCGGCTGCTCCAGGCAGGATGGCCCACGATGCGCCGCCGGAAGCCATTGCGGCAGTGGCACCCAGGGCAACACCCTGCGCAACACGCAGGGAATGCCAGCGCGACGCGGGGATCATGCCGAGTCCCAGGGCTTCGAGCCGGCGGGTGGTCGCGGCAGCCCACTGTGGTGGAACGAGGCATTCCACGCAGGGCTCGATCAACAGCGCCAGCGGCGTCACCATGCGCATCGGCAAGGGCAGGCGCAGGCGGCCGGAAGCGGTCGCAGGTTGTCGCACGCGACACCGGCGCAGCACCAGCATCACCAGCGCCGCGCCGGACAGCGCGATGCAGACGACGGCCAGGTACAGCAGGCTGTTCATATTTCTATCCTCACGATGCGTCGGATGAGCACAAATCCAAGCAGCTCCAGGACCGCTATCGCCGCCAGTGCGGCCCACCCCTGCCAGGTGGTGTGCAGCACCTGCATCGCCTCGCGTTCCATCACGTAGAGCACGACGAGCAGCAACAGTGGCAGCGTTCCAACCACGACGCCCTGCACGCGTCCCTGCGCGGTGAGTGAATCGATGCGCGCCTCCATCTGCAGCCTGCCGCGCATCAGCTCAGAGAGGCGCTGCAGGGATTCGGCCAGGTTGCCACCCAGCTCGCGCTGGGTAGTCAGCAGCGTGGAGAGCAGGCGCAGGTCCTGCATGTCCGCACGCCGGCGCAGTGAGCCGAAGGCCTCTTCCAGCTGCACACCCATGCGTAACTGGCCGAGCACCAGACGCAGCTCATCTCCCAGTGGCGTCGCCTGGCGCTGCGCGACCTGGGACAGCGCCTGCTGGGTGCTCTGTCCTGCGCGCAGCAACCCCGCCCACATGCCAAGTGCATCTGGCAACTGTCGTGCAAGGCGGCGACGCCAGCGGGCAAGAAGCCAGCGCACCAGCAGTCGCGGACCTGCCAGTGCGGCCACTGCAATGGCCACACAAATCCCCGGGGATGCACGCAGCAGCAACGCAACGGCGACGCCTGCAATCGCAATCCCCAACGTGATGCCAAGCAGCCGTCCGGCGGGAACAAAAATGAACAGCGAGGCCAGTTCGCTTTCCGTCCTCTGCCCTGCCAGGCCCGTCCACCACAGGGCAGCCGAGCGCAGCTGGCGCAGCGCCGCCAGCGCCAGGCAGGAAATTCCCGCGGCCAGCAGCAGCAGTGAGTTCAGCACGGAACCTCCCGCCGGGTGCCCGCGCCCAGAGCCGACGGCCTCTGCTCCCGCGGCAGGGTTTCGAAGAACACCGGCTCATTGCCGCTGGGCAGGAAGGCGTCGCCCTTCTGGCCCCGGCTCACGAAGTTGAACAGGTCCTGTGTCTGGATACGGCCACTCTCGGTGCCGGTGACCTCGGTGATGGCAATCACGCGCCGCGTGCCACAGGGAAACCTCGCCTGCTGCACGATGAGGTTCACGGCGCTGGCAATCTGCTCGCGCACCGCAACCAGCGGCAGGTCCATTCCCGCCATCAGCGTCATTACCTCCAGCCTCGACAGCAGGTCGCGCGGCGAATTCGCATGCGCCGTGGTGAGGGAGCCGTCGTGGCCGGTATTCATCGCCTGCAGCATGTCCAGCGTTTCGCCGCCGCGGCATTCACCCACCACGATGCGGTCGGGCCGCATGCGCAGCGCATTGCGCACCAGGTCGCGGATGCTCACCACCCCCCGCCCCTCGACGTTGCCGGGACGCGCCTCGAGCGAGACGAGGTTTTCGTGGCCAAGCTGCAGCTCCGCCGAATCCTCGATGGTGACGATGCGCTCGCCAGGCGGTATCAGGGAGGAGAGGCAGTTCAGCAGTGTGGTCTTGCCAGTGCCGGTGCCGCCAGAGACGACAATGTTGCGCCGGGCGCGCACGGCGATGGCAAGGAACTCCGCCATCGCTTCGGACAGCGCGCCATTCTTCACCAGCGTTGCCATGTCGAGCCGCCGGCGCGAGAACTTGCGGATGGTGATGGATGGACCGCACAGTGCCAGCGGCGGCACCACCACGTTGATGCGCGAGCCATCGGCGATACGGGCATCGGCCATGGGCGAGGATTCATCTGCCCGCCGGCCGCTGCGCGACAGCAGGCGCTCGATCACCCCATTGAGGGCCCGCATGCCGGAGAAGCGCAGCGTGGTGCGCTGCAGCCGCCCACCGCGCTCCACGAAGATGGCTTCCGGCCCGTTCACCATGATCTCGGACACGGAGTCATCCTGCAGCAGGTCATCGAGCACGCCGAACCCGACCACTTCCTGCAGCAGGCGTTTTTCCAGTGCCGGGCGATGCGCGGGCAACACCCTTGCGTCGAGCAGGTCGCGCAGGTGGTGTTGCGCCAGGCGCCAGAGTGCCTCATCGCTCATGCGGTTCACGTCCGTGCGCCGCAGGTCAAGCCGCTGCAGCAGCTCGCCATGCAGGCCCTCCAGCTGCGCCTCCGTCAACTCATTCATCGGCTGCCTCGCGTGGCAGTTCACCT
The DNA here is from genome assembly GCA_030852845.1 of Pseudomonadota bacterium. GTDB lineage: Bacteria > Pseudomonadota > Gammaproteobacteria > Steroidobacterales > Steroidobacteraceae > ZC4RG30. Next base: position 4,031 of record JALYWF010000061.1, on the reverse strand, counting down.
GCGCGCTGGATCATCTGCGCCTGTTCCACCGCCGGCACTTCGCCCCGCAGTCCCGACTCGAAGCGGTAGGGCGTTATCAGCACCAGCAGCTCGGTTTCGCGCTGCAGGCTGCGCCGGGAACGGAACAGCGCGCCCGCCACAGGCAGCCTGCCCAGCCCCGGCAACGCCGTCCGGTCACGCCCGCTCTCGCGCAGCAACAGGCCGGCGATGGCGATGGTTTCGCCGTCGAGCGAATTGATGGCCGTGCTGGTCTGGCGTTTCACGAAGCCGGGGTAGTCGCCCACGCGCACCGAGGAGTCGACCTGGCTGAGCTCGATGTCGATGCCGGCATAGATCGCACCGTCGCGGCCGGCGCGCGGCCGCACCTCCAGGATTACGCCGTATTCCTTGTATTGCACGTCGGTGGCGCCGAACCCGTCGGTGACCGGGATGGGAATCTCGCCGCCGGATACAAAACGCGCCACCTCGCCGCTGCGGCAACTGAGCACCGGTTCGGCCAGCGTGTGCGCCAGGCCCTGCTGCTGCAGCAGATCGATGCGCGCGCTCAGCTCGCTGAACAGTGAAGCCTTGATGGCAAGTCCACTGCGCCCGCCTCCGGCCGCGGCCGTGATCAGGGGACCTGCAGCCTCGCCTTCCCAGCGCAGGCCGAGCCGCTGCAGCTGGTCACGCCTCACCTCCACCAGGCGCACCTGCATCTGCACCATGGATTCCCAGTCGGCGTCGCTGACGAAGTCCAGCACTTCGCCGGGGAACAGGGCGGCGATCCCGGCGGCCCTGGCACGGTCGGCAGCCCCGGCCCGCGCCCCCTCCAGCACGATGTAGCGGCCGGAAACACGCGCGCCCACGGTGCTGATGCCTGCGAGCAGTTCGCGCACCTCATCGAGGCGTCGCGTGAGGTCACGCTCGTGCACGCGGATGACCAGGTGATGCCGGCTGCCATCGGCCAGCCAGAGCTCCGCCGTGGTTTCCCCCGGCGCCTCACCAAACAGCAGCCACTGCCCGCTCTGGGGGGTGGCCACCGACACCACCCGGCCGCTGCCCAGCGCTGCACGCCGCACATCCGCCAGCAGCAGCAATGTCTCACCGACTGCCAGCGACACTTCATCGGGCAGGGCCGGTTGCGCCGCCGATGCGACGAGCGGGCACAGCAGCAGGAGCAGGCAGGCAATGCGGGCCCTCATGACGCGTCCCTGCCCTGCGTTGGCGCGAGCCAGGTGCGGCTCGGGAACAGCTCACCGGTGCCACCGGTCAGCAGTTCCGTGCCGGCGACGACCGGCCGCGCCTGTTGCCGACGCAGCAGCTCCCGACTGTTGCGCACCGCCACCGGCTGCAATGCGTCGTCGCCCGGGGCACGCAGCAGCATGAACAGGTCTCCGGCCTGCTGTGCCAGCAGCACCCTGGGCGCATCATCGGCCGACACGCGCAGGGTCACGGTGGCGAAATGGCGGGATCGCAATTGCTCATCGGTGCCTGGTGGCACCGCTTCTCCCGCTACCAGCACTTCAACCTGCTGCAGCAGCGGCACCAGCAGGGCTTCGCTGCCGTCGCGTCGCCCGTAAAACAGATCGATGCGATCACCTGCACTCACTCCGCCCGCCTGCGAGCTGAGTTCATCGACCGACACTGTCAATGCACGCTCGTCGGGTGCGAGTGCGCCTGAAAGCCGATAGGGCTCAGTTCCCCCACGGTCGAGGGCCGCAGACAGGATGGGCGTGCCACGCGCCATGTCGATCGCCGCACGACTGCCCATCACGGCACCTGCCCCGTCAGCCGCAATGGCATTGGCGGGAATGAAATCCTGCGGCACCTTGCGCAGGGCGAGGTTGCTGCGGCCGAGCAGCTGGCCGCGCGACACATCGGTGGCGGCCACGACAATCTCGCGTGTCTGGTAGCGGCTGGCTGCCGCCGCTTCGGACGCAGCCGCGCGATCGGCCAGGTATTTCGCTCCCAGCATGGCGCCCATCACGCCTGCAACTGCGCCGGCTACCGTGAGCAGGACATCGGTCCTGAGCCAGCGCCGCCATCTCCACCCCGTATCTTCCATGCATCTCTCCCGTTCTAGAGGACCGAAATCACCATCGACCGCACGCGCAACACACGCATCAGCGAGCGCAGCAGCAACGTGGCCACCGACTCGCCTTGCAGGTAGGGGTAGAACAGCGCCAGCGCCATCGCACCGGCGACCACGAGGAACTCCACCATCGCCTGGCCACGCTGGTGTGCGCTCACTGCCGCTGCACCGGGGCCGTCGTGATCTGCGTCCATACCAGCGCGCTTTCGCCAGGCAGCGCCGCGGTGACCAGCGTGAGATGGGCGGAGCTGCCATCACGGGCGATCTCCAGCAAGGCGCCGGCGTCGCGCTGGATCGACCAGCCCTGCGCCACCAGCGCCGCGCGCAACTGGCGCTGCAGCTCAGGCAATTTCAGACGGCAGGTAGCCGAGCTCACCGTGTGGGAGCGGTCCCTTATCTGCCGGTTCCACGCACAACGGGATGGCAGCAGCAGTGGTCCCCTGCCCGGTCGCACTGGCGGCTTCAGCGTGTCGAGGCTGGAGAAGATCAGCTGCGCCGCCGCGCCCTCGCTGCGCCACTGCATCAGCTCGCTGCGCCCCCCATCCCAGCGGGCGACCAGCTGCCAGCCGCGCTGCTGCACGTGCTGCACGGGGCTGCCCTGCTGGCGCCATCGAAGCTCGACCCGCCTGGCCAGTTCGGCCACGTCTTTCCCGCTGGCGAACTGGATTTCGAACACCACGCCATCCACCGCCACCGGTTCGGGCAAGGGCTCGATCCGCACGTCGAGACCGCGCGCATCGCGTGGCTCGAACGCGCTTGCACAGGACGTGCAGGCCAGCAGCGCCAGCGCGAAGCGCCTCACTGGCAACCTCGCGGCAGCGCCGTGTGGCCTGAACCCAGGCGGTCTTCCGGGACGCGATCAGCCTCGATGAGGCCCAGGCACAGCTGGCCCAGCGAGGGTTCCACCAGGCCCAGGGGAACGGCAAGCGGTGCCCAGATGGCATTGACCGCCTTGAGCCTTGCCGAGGGCACCAGGCCTCCGGCCCGCTGCTGCACATGGCGGACGCCGCCGGCATGCCATGCATCGCCCAGCAGTGCCCAGCCAGCATCCAGATCGAATTCAAGCGTGTTGAAGGGAGCGGGCATGCCCCGCATGGGTGCGACATGGGCCCGCAGGTTTCCCTGCTGCAGTCCATCGTCGCGCAGGTCGAAACCGGCCCCGAGGAAGCTGCTGGCAGTACGCAGCGGGGCAAGCATGAGGTCGGCGGCCGCTCCAGCCACTCCGGATGTCTGGCGAGTCGACCTGCTGAGCGCGAGGTCGTCTTCAGCCACAAGCAATGCACGTCCGGCCGGATCACGCACGGCCGGATCCGCGAGGTGGTCGCCATGCAGCTGCCGGGCGAGCGCAGTCGCATCGCCAGCCGGTGACCAGGACTGCTGCCAGGCGGATTGCCTCGCCGCCAGCACGAGCCGGCGGTCTGCTTCCTGGTAGCCGCCCAGCGACAGCGCGCCCAGGAGCAGCAGCACCAGCAGCGACGAAGCAGCAGCGAATTCGGTCATGCTCTGCCCGGCCTGCCGTCTCATGGCAGCACCGCGAAGGGATCGAGCGCAAGTCCGCGCGAACCAGCGGTGAGCTGACGCTCCACGGCACCGACCGGAACCAGCCGCGCCTGCCAGTAGGGATTGAACAGGCTGGCATGTTCCTCGCGCCCGTCGCCGCGGGCGGCCGGTCGCTGGAAGTACACCTCCGCGCTGGAGATGGCATGCAGCGATCCGGCGCCGAACTGCGGTGCCACCGGTTCACTGCCACCCTCGACCGTCGGGAGGCCGCCGGTCATCAGCAGCCGATCTACAGTGCTCACAGCTTCGCGCGGCAGGTGCGCGGCTACGGAATAAGCGAGGGTTCGCGGCGCCTGCGATGCGGGATTGGCCACATCCCTTGTCTGCGGTACCCCGCGATAGCCCTGAGCCGGTTGCAATGCGCGCCGGGCACGGCGTGAGGCGGATGGATTCCGTCGCA
>JALYWF010000054.1 GCA_030852845.1 Pseudomonadota bacterium | reverse complement strand
GTGACCGGCGCGCCAGTGGCGGCATTGACGAAGCAGGCGCCCTGCCAGCCCGGCCCGCGCACCGCGGTGCGCAGCAGCCGGAGCGGTGCATCGGCGGAGGCGCTCAACGGCGCAGGGTGAACTCGGCGCCGCAGTACGGGCACTTGGCGCTGCCGGTCTGCTCGATCGGCAGGTACACCCGCGGATGGGAATTCCACAGGCTCATCTGCGGCATCGGGCAGGACAGCGGCAGGTCGGCGGTCTCGACCTCGTAGGTCTTGGAGGCGTTGGCTTGCAGCAGGGAGGCAGGTTGCGACATGGCGGGGATTATACGGACTCGCCCATGGTGGCGCGCCAGATGGCAGCCACCGCCTCGCGCTCGGCGGCAAACTCCCCGGCCGGCACCACACTGCCCCGGCCCTCCAGCGAATTGCGGTGGACCGCCACCCGGTAGAGCTGGTAGGCGCGCACCAGCACGTCCACGGTGTGCTGCGGAACCAGTGCCGCGGAGGCCAGGGATTCCAGCTGGCGGATGGTGTCGGGGAAGTGCACCACGGGCGGATAGCCGGCGGCGTGCTCCAGCGCCCAGTACTGCGCCAGGAACTCGATGTCAGCGATGCCGCCGCGGTCCTGCTTGAGATCAACCTGCCCTGCCTTCGCCGAGGACAGCTCGCGGCGCATGCGCTCACGCATTTCCGCCACCTTGGCATGCAGGTCATCACGGCGCACCGCATCGCGCAGCACTTCGGTGCGCACTGCCTCGATGCGCTCGCGCAGTGACGCATCACCGGCCACGGCACGCGCATGCAGCAGCGCCTGGTGCTCCCAGGTCCAGGCCTCCTCGAACTGGTAGCGGCGGAAGGCCTCGATGCTGGTGACCAGCATGCCGCCCTTGCCCGAAGGCCGGAGACGTACATCGACCTCGTACAGCCGGCCGGCGGAGGAATGCATGGTGAGCAGGTGGATCAGCCGCTGCGCGTAGCGCAGGAAGAACACCTGGTTGTCCACGGGATTGGCCGCATCGGTTTCCTGCTGCTCGCCGCTGCTGTCATGCAGGAACACCAGGTCCAGGTCCGACCCGTAGCCCAGCTCGAAGCCGCCCAGCTTGCCGTAGCCCAGCGCGGCGATGCGCACGGCACGCCGCCCCCCGGAATCGGTGCAGTACGGTGCGCCCAGCTGCGTGCTCATCTGCTGCAGGGCCAGCACCATGGTGTGCTCGAGGATGAGCACAGCGATGTCGGTGAGCCGGTCGCTCACCCGCATCAGCGGCAGGCGCCCGGAAAGATCAGCCAGCGCAACGCGGAACACCGCCGCCTGCTTGAATCGCGCCAGCGCCTCTACCTCCCGCTCCACGTCGTCGGCCGGCACATCGGCCAGGCGCTGGCGCAATTCCCCTGCCAGTGCCTCGATGTCCGGCAGCGCCACCTTCCAGCGCTCATCCAGCAGTTCATCCAGCAGCGCGGGATTGCGCGCCAGCTGGCCGGCGAGGAAGTCACCGCGCCGGCACACCTCCAGCAGTTCGGTGCGCGCGCCGCGGTTCTCCACCAGCAGCGAGAAGTACGCGGACCGCTGGCCGATGGCCTCGATCACGCTGAACACCCGCTTCAGGGTGTCCGGCTCGCGCGCGGCGCCGGCGTCGCCCAGCAGCAGTTCCAGCAGTGTCTTCAGCCGGCGGCGACCAGTCTCATCCAGGCGCCGCAGGCGCGAGCCGCCGACCAGTTCGGCCAGCTGCGCAAGCAGGGCCTCGCCATCACCGCAGCAGCGGCGCAGCTGCTCGCGCAACGGGCCGTGCGCAAGGCCCGGCTCCCACAGCGGCGCGAGGTCCAGCTCCACATCCGGCGTGGCGCCGGCCTCCCTGAACAGGGCGGCGAAATGCAGGGCCACGCGGCCGCGCTGCGCGGCCAGCTCCGCCTGCATTGCCGCGGCATCCGCGAAGCCTGCGGCGCGGCTGATCCGTTCCAGCACCAGTGGATCGCCAGGCAGCTCATGTGTCTGCTGGTCGGCAAACATCTGCACGAGATTCTCGAGCTTGCGCAGCAGGTCGTAGGCCGCCTGCAGTTCCTGCACCGCCTCGGCCGGCAGCAGCTTCGCGCCTCCCAGCCGTGGCAGCACCGTCAGCAGCGAGGGCTCGCGCAGGTGGCTGTCCTGGCCGCCGCGCACCAGCTGGAAAGCCTGCACGATGAACTCGATCTCGCGGATGCCGCCCACGCCCAGCTTCAGGCTGGCCGCGCGATCGCGTCGCTGCACATCGCGCGCGATCAGCCCCTTCATCTCCCGCAGCGCCTCGAACACACCGAAGTCCAGGTAACGCCGGTATACAAAGGGGCGCAGCACTTGCTGGCGCACGGGCTCGAACAGCGCGATGCCCGTGATCGCGCGGGCTTTCACATAGGCATAACGTTCCCAGTCGCGGCCATGGGCCGAGAGATAGTCCTCGAAGAAGGTGAAGCTGGCGGCCAGCGGACCGCTGTCGCCGAAAGGCCTGAGGCGCATGTCCACGCGGAACACGAAGCCATCCTCGGTGCCCGCATCCAGCAGCCGGATCAGCAGGCGGCTTTGCCGCGTGTAGTACTCCTCCACCGCCAGCGGCACCGGGCCGTCGGTCTCTCCCTCGCCGCCCGGATACAGGAACACCAGGTCCACGTCGGAGGAAAAATTCAGCTCGCTGCCGCCGAGCTTGCCCATGCCCAGCACGACAAGTTCGCCGGCCTCGGCGGGCGGATGGCCATGGCGCGGAGCCAGCAGCAATGCCGCGATCCGCGTGGCCGCGGCAATGGCCGCATCGGCAAACCAGGATGTCTCGCGCAGCGTCTGGTGCAGGCTGGCCGTGCCGGCCAGGTCCCGCCACGCCAGCCGCAACATCTCGCGACGGCGCAACAGGCGCAGGGCACGCATGCAGGCGGCTTCGCCGGCCGCTGCATCCACAGAGGCGGCCACCCTTGCATGGAAGTCGCCGGCCTCGCACGGCTGGTGCAGGCTGTCGTCATTCAACAGGGCTTCCAGCTGCCCGTCATCGCGCAGCAGCGTGGCAAAGGCGAAATCGCTGCCGTCCAGCACGGCGGCCGCCTCGGTGGCCAGCCCCGGCGTGGATTGCAGCAGCGCCGCCGTGTGCGGCGCGCGTTCGCGCAGCTCCGCCAACCTCAGCTGCGCCAGCGCCGTCACGTCCTCAGAGCTCAATGACACCGCCATCGACAAAGAGGTCCACGCCAGTGATGAAGCTGGCCTCTCCTGAACTGAGGAACAGCACGGCACGCGCTATCTCTTCGGGCGTGCCCATGCGCTTCATCGGCGTATTGGCAATCATCATCTGGCGCAGCGCATCGGCAGCCTTCTCGTCCATGCCCGGATTGCGGTACAGGATTGCCGTCTCGGTGGGACCCGGGCTCACCATGTTCACGCGGATGCCCTGTGCCACCAGCTCCACGGCCAGGATGCGCACCACGGCCCTGAGCCCGGCCTTCGAGGCCGCATAGACCACATTGGCCGGCGCTGCCAGCTGGCTGCCAATGGAGCCGGTGAACACGATGGCCCCGCCCCGGCCCATCAGCGGCAGTATCTTCTGCGCGGCGAAGAAGCAGCCGCGCAGGTTCACGTCGTGCACCTGGTCCCACATCTCCGGCGTCACCGCCGCAACGGGCGCGAAGCCGCCCACGCCTGCATTCACGAACAGCACGTCGACGCGGCCGTGGCGCTCGCGCAGCTGCCGTGCCACCTCATCGGTGCTGGCCGGATCGCCGACATCAGCCTGCAGGGCCAGTGTGCCGGGACCGATTTCTTCCGCCGCTGCCGCAAGGGTGAGCGGATCGCGACCCGTGATGGCCACGACGGCTCCCTCGGCGGCGTAGGCCAGCGCCGCGGCACGGCCGATGCCGCTGTTGCCGCCGATCACCAGCACGATGCGGTTGTGGAATCGCACGGGAGCGGTCAGAAAATCGGCAGCGTGTTGACGGGATTCAGCGGCACTTCCATCAGCACGTCCCAGTGCTCGGCCACCTTGCCATCGGCAACGCGGAAGATATCCACCACCGCCAGGCCCGGGTCACCGGGATGCCGGATCACGTGCGTGTGGCAGATCACATGGTCACCATCCACGAAGCTGCGCTTCACATGCGTCTGGGCCTCCGGCGACTGGCGCCGCACCACATCGAGGAACTCCTTCAGCGCCTCGCGCCCCGGCGGCGCCAGCGAGCTGTGCTGCACGTAATCGGCAGCGATGTAGCGGTCAACCTGCGAGGAATCCAGCGGCACCAGCACGTCCCGGTACATGGCCAGCACCAGGTCGAGATTGCGTTGTTCTTCCGTCGTGCGCGCCATGGTCCCCTCCCCGCGAGCGGGGGATTCTCGCCCAGACCCGCGCCAAACGACAGCCTGCCTGCGGAACGTGGATCAGGGACGCAGCGGCAGTCCCAGCGCCCTGGCCACGGGCTCGCTGCGGATCTCCCCGTCGGCGATGTTCAGTCCCCGTCGGAAGTGCGGGTCCGACGACAACGCGCGCGCCACGCCCTGGTCGGCCAGCGCGCGGATGTAGGGCAGCGTCGCATGGGTGAGCGCGGCGGTGGAGGTGCGCGGCACGGCACCGGGCATGTTGGTGACGCAGTAATGCACCACGCCGCTTTCCACGTATGTGGGTGCATCGTGACTGGTGGGCCGGCTGGTCTCGAAGCAACCGCCCTGGTCGATGGCGATGTCCACCAGCACCGCACCGGGTCGCATGCCCGCCACCATCTCGCGCGTGACCAGCCGCGGCGCGGCCTCGCCGCGGATCAGCACCGAGCCGATCACCACGTCGGCTGACTGCACCAGCCGCTCCACTGCATCGCGGGTGGAATATTCGGTCTTCAGCGCCGGGCCGGACTCTGCGGCCAGCTGGCGCAGGCGCGGCAGCGAGCGATCGACCACCGTGACATCGGCGCCCAGGCCCAGCGCCATGCGCGCCGCATGGCTGCCGGCCACGCCGCCACCGAGCACCACCACACGGGCTGGCGCAATGCCCGGCACACCACCGGGCAGCAGGCCCGCACCCCCCTGCGCCTTCAGCAGGCAATGCGCCGCCACTGGCATTGACATGCGACCGGCAATCTCGCTCATGGGGGCAAGCAGCGGCAGGCTGCCGTCTGGTGCAGTGATGGTCTCGTAGGCAATCGCCGTGACACCAGAGGCCATCAGGTTCTCGGCCTGCGCGCGGTCGGCAGCCAGGTGCAGGTAGGTGAACAGCGCCTGGGCGGGTCGCAGTCGCCGGCATTCCTCCGGCTGGGGTTCCTTCACCTTGACGATGAGTTCGGCCGCGGCGAAGAGCTGCGCCACATCGGCTTCGATTCGTGCCCCGGCAGTGATATAGCGCGCATCGGTGTATCCAGCGCCCTCACCGGCTCCGGTTTCCACCATCACCTGATGACCGGCCGACACCAGCTCGCGAACACCGGATGGCGTCAACGCAACACGGTACTCACGGTTCTTCACTTCACGCGGCACACCGATCAGCATGGTCCCCCCCGGCGCGGATGATTTTCGAGACGCCACGTCCCGGATGCATGGGCAAAAAAAAAGCCCCGACCGAGGTCGGGGCTAAAATATAACGTGGAAACGGGGGGTCTTGTTCCACGACTATCGAGACGCGAGAGGTGAAATCACCCTCGATCTCGGAAGGAACTATACACAAGCAGAAGCTGCCGCGTCATGACAAATTTGTTGTAATACATCACATCTGGTTCAGGGAACCCATGCGGACGACGTTGTCGTCATTCGCCAACAATCCTGGCCGCCCCAGTCGGGCGTGCTGCGACGCAATAATTTCGTCGTCGCGGCGCACCGCATTCCGAAGGAAAGTGAGCACCGCGGCTGCCTCCGGCGAGCGCGCCCGGGGGCCGACCACCATCACCCGGGCCACCGGGTCGAAGGACGGGCCGCAGGGCAGTACCCGGCCGGCCCGCATGTGGGCCGCCATCTCGATATCGAAGAACATGCCGACGCCCTTGCCGGCCAGCACCATCTGCAGGAGGGTGTCCATGAAGGGCGGCCGACCGGCGATGTGGAAGGGCACCACCCCCTTGCGGTGGAACTGCTCCATGGTCCACTGGGTGATCCGGAAGTGGTCCGGGCAGAGCAGGAAAGGCAGGTCGTTCAGGGCCCTGAGACCCTGCAGCACCGGTCGCACCAGGGTGGGCACCCCATAAAGCGACCAGCTGATGCGGGACACCACCTCGGTGGTCAGGCCGTCATCCTGCTCGGGCAGCGCGCCGGTGTAGAGCAGCACGTCGGCATCACCCCGCCGCACCGTGCTGGCACCGTCGGCGCTCGGCGCAAAGGGCACGAACTGCAGGTCGATGTGCGGATGGATTTCCTGGAAGCGGGGCAGCGCGGGCTTGACGCGCCGATCCATCAGCAGCGGGCCAACCATGGCGCGCACGGTGATCGGCACCGGGGCGGCGCGGCGGCGCTCGGAAGTGAGCGCGCTCTGCGCCATCACCAGGTCTCGTGCCCGGCTGAGGAATTCGCGCCCCTCGGCCGATAGCTCGGAGGTAGCACCACGGTGACGCTCGAAGAGCTGGTAGCCCAGGTAGCGTTCCATCGACTTGATCTGCGAGCTGACTGAAGGCTGGCTGATGCCAAGCCTCTCCGCTGCCTTGCGGAAATTGCCGTCTTCGGCGACGGCCACGAACACTTCGAGCTTCCGGAATGTCAGAGCCATAATTCCCCCTCTCTCACCGGAGGGCGGATGCATTGTCGGCCCCCTTACGCGTGTGTTAAGCGAAGAATCGCCTTTTCCGGGGCCCAAGGCAACCCGCCGGCGGGGCTATCCCACAAATAATCATACGAATATATGCCTTGGCACCTATCCGGTGTTGTTGCATCAAACGCTTACAGGCCCTGCCAGGAACCGGCGGCATAGCCGAAGCGTTCGAAATCCCCGCGATAAAGGGCAAAAGTGCGGGCCGCGAGGTCTTCTGTAAAAACCGGGGCCTGGTCGCGGGGACTGACATTCTCCTGCGTGGCCAGGATGCGCTGCAGTCCCGGGCCCGCCAGTTCGAGCCGCTCGAAAACTTGTGCAAGACCGGAAGCAAACTCTTGCTCCATCCGGAAGCAGCGCGCGTAGTGCAGCCGGTGCATCAGCAACACCTCGTGCTGCGCATCCCAGTGATGGTCACGCCGGCCCGAAGGCTGGCTCTCGACGTAGGCGAGGAAGGTCGGGAAGGGAATCGCTTCTCCGTCGCGCGCGCCAGGCAGCGCAGATGCGCGCGCGAAACGCCGCAACCCTGGCAGCTCACGACGGCGGATGCTGCGCGAGTAGCCCTTCTCGTGGCCATAGGCGAACTTGTTCTGCCAGGCCGAGCGCAGCCGCGCATAGGGATTGCGCACGAAGCAGTAGAACTCGTACTCCCCGGGATGGCGCAGTGCATGCACGTAGTCGCCGGGCGGTGCGAAGGGAAAGCGGCGCGCATTGCGGAACAGCCGGTAGCGACCCTCGGAGGGATCGGTGATGCCGTGGATCTCGCGCAGTCCCTCGACCAGCGCCAGGCGGAAGGTCTTCGTGCCGACCTTGGGATTGAGGATCACCACGGTGCGGCGCGCACGGTTCACGTAGGTCTTGAAGGGCGAGAAGTGCTTCTCGCCCAGCATCCCGAAAAATGCCGGCCATCCGCCGGGCAGTTCGCCTTGCACGCCAGGCATGTCAGTCGAAGATGAGCGCGGCGATGAACACGCCCAGCATGGCGAAGGCGACCGCGAGCTTGGCCACGGTGCCGACGATGAAACCCACCCAGGCGCCCACGCCGGCCCGCAGCGCTCCGCCCGCATCGCGCCGCGCCGCAAGTTCCCCTGCCACTGCGCCGACGAACGGCCCCACCAGCATGCCCGGGAGGCCGAAGAACACGCCCACCAGGGTGCCCAGCGCGGCGCCGGCGATGGCCTGGCGGCTGGCGCCGACCCGCTTTGCGCCCAGCGCCGCCGCCACCAGTTCCACCACGAACGAAAGCCCCATCAGCACCCCGAGGATCACCAGCGTGACCCAGCCGATGCGGGTGAAATCCTCCGCCCAGGCGGCAATCAGCATGCCGATCATCATCAGCGGAATGCCGGGCAGCATGGGCAGCAGCGTGCCGGCCAGTCCCACCAGCATCAGCACGCCCGCCAGCAGCCACAGCAGCCCAGTGGAATCCATGATGCGTTCCATCGTAGCGGTGGCAGGTTTCGTGGTACATAGAAAAAAACCCAGGGAGTCTCACATGGTCCTCATCGTGGTCCTTGTCGTCCTGCTGCTGCTGGTGGTCTGGGCCGTCGCGGTCTACAACCGGCTCATCGCTGCCCGCAATGGCTTCGCGAACGCCTTCGCGCAGATCGACGTGCAGCTCACGCGCCGCTACGACCTGATCCCCAACCTGGTGGAGACGGCGAAGACCTACCTGAAGCATGAGCGGGAGACGCTCGAGGCAGTGATCTCCGCGCGCAACAGCGCGGTGTCGGGGCTGAAGGCCGCTGCGGCCGATCCCGGCAGCGCCGCCGCCATGGCGCAGCTCTCCGGGGCGGAGGCGGGACTTTCGGGCGCCCTGGGCCGGCTGTTCGCATTGGCCGAGGCCTATCCAGACCTCAAGGCCAACACCACGATGATGCAGCTGTCCGAAGAGCTCACCTCGACCGAGAACCGCGTGGCCTTCGCGCGCCAGGCCTTCAACGACGCGGTGATGAACTACAACAACGCACGCGAGATGTTCCCCGGCTCGGTCATCGCCGGCACCTTCAACTTCAAGCCAGCGCGCATGCTCGACAGCCCCGCGCCGGAGAAACGCGAAGTGCCCAGGGTCAGCTTCGGCTGAGCTGATCCGCAGCGCGGCCGGTGGATTTTTTCGGCGCACAGGCGCGGGCGCGGCGGGACTCGCTGCTGCTCGGCTGGGCCTTCGCCGCCTGCATGGCGGCGGTGGTGCTCGTGCTGACCGCGATGCTGCTGTGGGGGCTGCGCATCTCGTCGGCCACGGGTCGCCATCCACAACCCTTCGAGGCCTCGCTCACCGACTGGGCACTGCGCCATCCTGGCCCGGCACTGCTGACCGTGCTGGGCCTGACGGCGTTCATCGGCGGCACCAGCCTGTGGCGCATGCTGCAGCTTCGCGCCGGCGGCGGCTACGTGGCGCGCAGCCTCGGTGGCGTGCGCGTGGAGCGCAACGCGCAGGATGCACGCCGCCGCCAGCTGCACAACGTGGTGGAGGAGATGGCCATCGCCTCCGGCGTGCCGGTGCCGGAGGTGTACGTGCTGGAACAGGAGGACGGCATCAACGCCTTCGCCGCGGGCCATACCCCGGCCAATGCTGCGGTGGCCGTCACGCGCGGCGCACTGGGCCGCCTCAACCGCGACCAGCTGCAGGGCGTGATCGCGCACGAGTTCAGCCACATCCTCAACGGCGACATGCGCATCTCCATCCGCCTGATGGGGATGATCTTCGGCCTGATGGCCGTGGCCGCCGCGGGACGCACGCTGCTGCGCGCGGCGCGCCATACGCGCCGTGGTGCGGCCCCCGCACTGGCAATCGGCGCAGTGCTGGCGGTCGTGGGTTATGTGGGCTGGCTGCTGGCACGGGCGCTGCAGGCGTGGATATCGCGGCGGCGCGAGACGCTGGCCGATGCCTCGGCGGTGCAGTTCACGCGCAACCCGGATGGACTGAAAGAGGCGCTGGTGCGGGTGGCGGCGATGGGCGAGCGGCAACGCTTCGCCGACGACGGCATGCAGCAGGTATCGCACATGCTGTTCGCCCACGGTGCGCGCAGCCTCTTCGCCACGCATCCGCCGATGCTCGAACGGCTGCAGGCGCTCGATCCATCCATCAACGAAGGACGGCTGGAATCACTGAAGCGCCAGGCGCTGAAGGAATGGGCGGCGCAGCCGGCGCGCGACGTTGCGCCCGGTGCCGGGGCAGAAACCGCAGACCATGTGGTGTTGTCGCCGCAGGCCGGCGCAGCGGCGCCCTCCACCATCGCCGTGCCCGCGGCAGCAGCGCTGATCGCCGCCACGGCGGGCGATCCGGCACCTAGGCACCTCGACCAGGCACTGGCGGTGCGGCGCGCGCTGCCACCAGCACTGCGCGCCAGCGCGGAGGATCCGGAGATGGCGCAGGCCATCCTGCTCTCCATCGTGATCTATGCCGACCACAGCGTGCGCGAGCGCCGGCTGGAGTTCATCACCAGCCGCCTGGGCGCGGCCATGACCGCGCGCGTGCAGCAGGTTGCCCCCGTGAGCGCGACGATGGCCCCGATGCTGCGCCTGCCGGCAGTGCTGCAGCTGATACCCGCGCTGCGCGGCCTGCCACCGGCCGATCGGGCGCTGTTCATCCCGACGCTGCGCGACCTGATGCGGCTGGATGGCGGGCTCACGGTGTTCGAATACGCGCTGGAAAAACTCGCCATCCGCGCGCTGGTGTCACAGCAACAACCGGCCGCTCCCCATGGCAATCTCACGCTGGCCGAGTGTGAGGCACAGCTGGGCGTGGTATTCGGCGTGCTGGCGCGCCATGGCGCGCGCGATGCGGAGCAGGCGCGCCACGCCTATGAGGCCGGCGTGGCGGCGCTGCTGCCGCGCCATCGCCCGGCCTACGCCGTGGTAGATGACTGGGTGCCGCTGTTCGATGAATCGCTGGACCGCCTGTGCCAGCTGAAGATCGCCGGCAAGCAGCTGCTGGTCGAAGCACTGGTGCGCACCATCGCGCACGACGGCATGCTGGCGCCCGCGGAGGCCGAACTGCTGCGCGCCATCTGCGGGGTGCTGGAATGCCCGCTGCCGCCGGTGCTCCCGCCGGCAGATTGACCACATGGCCACTTCAGGTCCGGCGCGGGAACAGCAGCCATGCTGCCACCGTGGCAGCCGCCGTCACCGCGATGAATCCCGGCCACCGGCCCGTCTGCAGTATGGGCTGCCAGATCAGCGGCGTGACGAAGGCCGTCAGCGCCGCCAGCTGCGAGAGCAGCCCTGCGGCAGCCGCCCCTTGCCGCGGATCAGAAACCACCCGCGGCAGGCCCGCAGTGACCACGGCGATCAGCGCGCCCTGCACCAGCATCCACGCCAGCATGGCGAGATGTCGCAGTGGTGTCGCAAGGCCCGGCAGGAACAGCGGCACCACGACCAGCACGGTGGCGAACAGCAGCATGGCGAGCAGCCGTGTCTCGCGCAGCCCGCGTGCCAGCAACGCGCCGGCCAGGAAGCCGGCCGGGATCATCGCCAGGTTGATCAGCGCCAGGACATTCGATGCCCGCCCCACGCTCACCTGGTGCTGGCGCGCGTACCACTCGGGAAAGACATTGTTCATGCCGA
Source organism: Pseudomonadota bacterium (assembly GCA_030852845.1). Classification (GTDB taxonomy): domain Bacteria; phylum Pseudomonadota; class Gammaproteobacteria; order Steroidobacterales; family Steroidobacteraceae; genus ZC4RG30. Next base: position 32,385 of record JALYWF010000054.1, on the reverse strand, counting down.
AGCCAATCAGCACCAGCGCTGCAAAACACAGCGCCAGCCGCAGCGGGCCGCGCTGGCCCCACGCCGCAAACAGCCCGCCCGCCCGCCTCGCCACCGGTGGGGCCGGTGAGCGCGGCAGCAGCCAGGACGTCGCCACCAACGCGCCGAACAGGATCAGGTGCAGCAGGTACCCGCCGCGCCAGTTGGCAGTACCCGCGAAGGCGCCGCCGAACACCAGGCCCAGCGAAAATCCCACCGGCGTGTAGGTGGACCACACGGCCATCGCGCGCCCGCGCCGCGCGTCGCTCACCGTGGCCATCACCAGCGCCGGCGCTGCCGAATACGCGCCCACGGCGATCAGTCCCTCGAACACGCGGACAGTCATGAATCCGGCCAGTGAGTGCGTGGCCAGGTAGGCACCGTTCACCGCGAGACCGGTGAGCGCCACGGCCTGCAGCGCACGCCGCGCGCCGATGCGGTCCACGATGGAACCGGCCACCGACGCCAGGATGGCCGGCAGCACGCCGAACAGGGAGATCAGCAGCGCGGCCTGTGCCGGCGTGGCGCCCAGGTGGGCAGACACGTCACCCAGGACCGGAATGACTTTGCTGAGCGAGGCGGTCGTCGACACGCCATAGAGGTAGATGAGCCCGACGGACAACCAGCTGCCGGGCGCGGGCGAAAAGCCCCGCACTGTGCGTGTCATGGATACTCCCCCCCGTTTCCGCCATGGTACACGGCAGCACGGGTCGGGCCGACACCAGCTAGTCGATGAAGCGGCTACCGATGTAATACGCCCCCGCCGCCACCAGCGCGGCCGCCGGGATGGTCAGCAGCCAGGCCCACACCAGGTTGGCCGCCAGGCCCCAGCGCACGCGCGCCGGGTTCTGAACGGCGCCGGTGCCGAGGATGGCGCCGGTGATGGTGTGCGTGGTGGAAACCGGGATGCCGAAGTTGGACGCGATGAACAGGGTCACCGCACCGCCCATCGATGCAGCCGAGCCGCTGGCCGGCGTGAGCTTGGTGAGCTTCTGCCCCATGGTCTTGATGATGCGCCAGCCGCCGAACAGCGTGCCGACTGCGATGGCCATGTAGCAGCTGACGATCACCCACTGCGGCAGGTGGTCCGGCGAGGCCAGGCCCTGGGACATCAGCAGCAGCCAGATGATGCCCATGGTCTTCTGTGCGTCGTTGCTGCCGTGCCCGATGCTGTAGAGCGCGCTGGTGAACAGCTGCGACACGCGGAACCAGCGGTCCAGGCGGGAGGGCGCGAAGCGGAAGAACACCCAATTGATTGCCAGCATCAACAGTCCGCCGATGAACAGGCCCAGCAGCGGTGCCACGAAGATGAAGACGGTGGTGCGCAGGATGCCCGGCGCCATCAGCGGCGCGAAGCCGGCCTTGGCCATGGCGGCACCGATCATTCCGCCGATCAGCGCGTGCGAACTACTGCTGGGAATGCCGAAATACCAGGTGATGATGTTCCAGACTATGGCCCCGACCAGCGCGCCGAAGATCAGCGGGTTGTCGACAAAACCCGGTTCGACGATGCCCTTGCCCACCATGGCCGCGACCTTGGTCTCGAACAGCCAGATGGCCACGAAGTTGAACACCGCAGCCCACAGCACGGCCTGGTAGGGCTTGAGCACGCGGGTGGAAACAATTGTGGCGATGGAGTTGGCCGCGTCATGGAAGCCGTTCATGAAATCGAACAGCAGCGCCAGCGCCACCAGCATCGCCAGCGTCAGAAAGGCAGCATCAACGTGCATGCGGGTGCGGCCTTATGCGTTCTGCAGGATCACGCTTTCGAGGATGTCCGCCACGTCCTGGCAGCGGTCGGTGGCGGTCTCAAGGAGCTCGTAGACGGCCTTCAGCTTGATGACCTGGCGGATGTCCTGCTCCTCGCGGAACAGTGTGGAGATGGCATTGCGCATCACGCGGTCGGCGCGCGATTCCATGGTGTCCACATCCTGGCAGAGCTTCCTGATCTCCGGGGCGTTCTTCATGTTCGACAGCAGGCCCACCGCGGTCTTCAGCGTCTCGCAGCCCTCGCGCAGCAGCTGCGCCAGCTCCACGGCGTGGGTAGTGACGTGCTGCACGTCATACAGGTGCAGCGACTCGGCCGTGTCCTGGATCAGGTCGACCACATCGTCCATGCGGGAGATCAGGCGGTGGATGTCGTCGCGGTCGAGCGGCGTCACGAAGATGGTGTGCATCAGCGTGGCGGTGTCGTGGGTGATGCGGTCGGCCTCGTGCTCCAGCGCGATGATGCGGTCGACCCGCGCCTCGCGGGCCCCGACATTCTTGTATTCGGAGAGCAGCAGCACCAGCTCGTTGCTGGCCTCGGCGGCGCGGGCCGCGTGCTGGTTGAAGAAGTCGAAGAACCTGCCTTCGCGCGGCACCAGGTTGGCAATGAAGCCCATGTTGCATCCTCGATGGTCTGCCGGCCCGGGCTGGCGCGGCCGGGCGGATGATACGCGGGCAGGCCGGCCGATGTAACGGTTCCGAGCCATTCCTGCCGGCGCAGCGCCGGGTGGGCAGCTAACATGCTTGACGGATGCATCCACTTGCCGTTGCCGCCGTGCTGCTGGCCGCCCTCACCCACGCCACCTGGAACCTGGCAGCCAAGCGAGCGGCGCGCGCGCGCCATTTCGTGTGGCTGTACTCGGCAGGGTCGGTGGTGCTGTACCTGCCGGTGGTCGCATGGATTCTCGTGACGCACCGTCCGCAGTTCAGTCCCCTGCACTGGCTGGCGCTGGCGCTCACCGGCGTGCTGCACATCGGCTACTCGTTGCTGCTGCAGGCCGGATACCGGGCTTCGGACCTGTCGCTGGTCTATCCGCTGGCGCGTGGCACGGGACCTCTGGTGGCCTTCCTCGCGGCCACGTTCATCCTCGGGGAACCCGCAAGCGCATGGTCGGCGCTGGGCGTGGTGCTCGTGGTCGCCGGCATCCTGATGGTGTCGGGACTGGCCGGCGCGGCGCATAAGGCACCTCGCGCGGGCATCGTGCTGGGCATGCTCACGGGCGTATTCGTCGCTGCCTACACCATCAACGATGGCTGGGCAGTGACCACATTGATGATCTCGCCCTTCATCGTGGACTTTACCGGCAACCTGCTGCGGCTCGCGGTGCTGTCGCCGCTGGCGCTGCGCGACCGGCCAGGGCTCCGCGCCGAGGCAAAGACGTTCCGTGTGCCGGTGCTCACGGTCGCGCTGCTCGGACCGATGGGCTACATCCTCGTTCTCTTCGCCATGCGCCTGGCACCCATCGGCCACGTCGCTCCCATGCGGGAGATGGGCACATTGATCGGCATGTACTTTGGTGCGCGGCTGCTGAAGGAAGGCGTTTCGCCCCTGCGCATGGCCGGTGCGGTGCTGATGGTGGGAGGCGTGGTCACGCTGGCGGTCACCGGATAGCGGGGTCGCACCTGCCGGTTGGGCCTTCGATCGGCGCTAACGTCAATGCTAGCCTGTCATGCGTATGCCGCGCCTCTTCTTCGCCCTGCAGCCGAAGCCCGCCGAGCAAGCCGCAATCTCCGCCGCATTGCTGCCCGTGGTGCATGCATTCGGCGCGCGGCCGACGCCGCGGGCGGACCTGCACCTCACGCTGGCATTCCTTGGTGAAGTCCCTGCGGATGCGCTCCCGGGCCTGCAACGTGCGTTGGTCAACGTCGCAACCGCATTGCTCTCCCTGCAGCTGTCTCGCATCGACTACTGGGCCGCACCAGGCGTGTTGTGCCTGTTGCCGGAGGAAGCCACCCCCGCAAAGCCGGTTCAGCTCGCCCAGGCGTTGGCAGTGGCTGCGACTTCGTGCGGTGTCAGGATGGACGAGAAGCCTTTCCGGGCGCATGTCACAGTGGCCAGGAAGGTTCCACCAGCCGCATCGGGAAAAGGGCCCTGGCCGCGGCCGTTGCGTGAGCCCCTCCCCTTTACCGCCGACGGCTTCGTGCTGATGGAAAGCGCACGCCAGCGGGAAGGGCCGCGCTACAAGGTGATCCATTCCTGGCCATCCGGATCCGGGGGCACGTGAGAACCAGGCGCATGCGGATCCCGCTAGCCGTCCGCAAGAAGCCGCATCACCTCGCGCCAGGCCCGCTCCTTGCTCTTGCCGACCTTCTTGAATACCAGGGCAAAGCGCCTGCGCTGATCACCGGACAGCGCTTTCTCCAGCAGCTCGCCCTTAGAGGTGAGTCGCAGGCGCTTCACCCTGCGATCCTGCTCGGCGGGACTGGCCAACACCATGCCTCGCTGCGCCAGCTGACGCAACGGAGCATTCAGCGACTGTTTGGTCACCTTCAGGACGGCGAGCAGTTCATTCACGCTCAGGCCCGGATTGCGACCGATGAAGTACAGGATGCGGTGATGCACCCTGGACAGACCCTGCCGCCCAAGCAGTTCGTCCGGCCGAGCCACCACGGCCTGAAAAGCGAAATGAAGGGCTTCGAGAGCCTGGTTGAGCTCGTGCGACCTGGAGCGGCCCGTGGATGAAAGGTCAGCCATGTTGACATTGTAACCAGTCGGCACCAGACTCGATATGTCATCCGCATTGACCTATCAGGAACAGGATGGCCACTATCGACAATATCTGGGCCCGCAGCTTTGCGCAGGCGTGGGTCGATGCCTGGAATGCGCACGACCTGGAGCGAATCCTTTCGCACTATGCCGAAGGGGTAGAATTCCGTTCTCCATTCGCCATCCACATCACTGGCGAAGCGTCCGGAACATTGCGCGGCCGCTCCTCACTGCGGGCGTACTGGGGAAAGGCGCTGGGCCTTCTTCCGGATCTGCACTTCAACCTGGTTGATACGATGGCTGGCGTCGACTCGCTGACGGTCTATTACCAGGGCCACCGTGGCATGGTCGCGGAGACCTTCTTCTTCGATGCGTCCCGGCAGATCATTTCGGCCGTTGCCTGCTACTCGGTGCAGTCGCCACAGCCCGAAGCGCCAAAGGAGACGTCGTGAACCTGCCCCCGGTGGCCCTGCATCCGTCCACGCTTGAACCCCGCACTACCTCCAGCTATCCGGAATGTTTCCGGCAGCTGGTGCTGCCGCGCGAAAAGCGCGCTCTGGGCGACGCCCTGGGTCTGACCCGGTTCGGGGTCAACCTCACGACACTTTTCCCCGGAAAGTGGTCATCCCTGCGGCACCACCACTCTTGCGAAGACGAGATGGTTTATGTGCTCGAAGGCGAGCTTGTCCTGCGCACCGACGAGGGCGAGCAGGTGCTGACGGTCGGCATGTGCGCCGGCTTTCCTGCCGGCTCGGGAAACGGGCATCACCTGGTCAACCGCAGCAATCTTCCGGCCCGTTACCTGGAAATCGGCAACCGGGACCCGACAGACTCTGTCGCCTATCCGGACGCAGACCTTGCCTGCCACAAGACGACTAAAGGAACCTGGGCATTCACCCATCGGGACGGCAGCACGTATTGATCACGCGCGCCGTCGCGGTGGCCCCTGCGAACGAGTGTTGGCGCTAGGGCTCCGTCTTTGCCCTCGCGAAATCCCCGGCCTTGATGATGGTCAGCTTCGCCGGATCCACATGCTTGCGCAGCGCCGCGCGAATCTGCTCCGGCGTCGCGGCCAGCACGCGCTGCTCGAAGGCCTTGTCCCAGGTGAGCAGCGTGCGTCCGCTGTCCAGGTGCGCCAGCAGCCGGCTGGCCAGCGAGCCATCCTGGGTGCGCGTATCCGCATAGGTCTGTATGAAGCCGGACTTGGCCTTGGCCACTTCCTCGGCGGTGAAGCCGTCGCGCAACGCCCTGGCCAGCTCATCGCGCAACGCAGCCTCTACTTTGTCCACGTTCTGCGGGGCGGCGATGGCCTGCGCCGTCCAGGTGCCGGCGCGATCGAAGATGGAGCCGGCGGCCTGCGAGCCCACGCTGTAGCTGAGGCCCTCCTTCACGCGGATGCGTGCCACCAGCCTGGAATCGAAGCCGGCGCCGGAGCCCAGGATGTAATCGGCCAGGTACAGGGCTGCGTAGTCCGGGTCACTCTGGTTCACGTCGATGTTGAGGCGGGCGACAAGGACGGCGTTCTCCTTGTCTGGCGTCTCGATGCTCTGCAACTTCGCGGGAACGTCGCGGTACTCGCGGGTGATGCGCGCCCAGGGCGTGTCATTGCGCCAGGCGCCGAAGCTTTCTTCGATGGCCTTCACCACTTCGGCCTCGTCGAAGTCGCCCACGATGGCGAACATCGCCCGGTTGGCGGCATAGAAGGTGCGGTGGAACCGCCGCACGTCATCGAGGGTAACGGCGCGCAATCCTTCCAGCTGCTCCTGCAGGGTATATGCGTAGCGCGGATCACCCTTGGGGTAGATGTTGAAATGCTGGCCCAGCGCCTCGGAAGCGAGGGAGGAAGGTTCCGACAGCGAGGATTCCACCTGGGTGATGATCTGGCGCTTCAGCTGCTCGAACTCGCCTTCCGGGAAGGCCGGCTCGCGCAGCACATGGGCCACCAGGCGTATTGCCGCCACCAGGTTGGGCCGCGTGGTCTCGAAACTCGCGCCCTGGCCGCTCACCCCGCCAGCCACCTTCAGGCGCGTGAACTCGTCACGCAGCTGCTCGCGGGAATAACGCGTCGTGCCACGCGAGAGCATGGCGCCGGCGAGCATGCCAGCGAAGCTCTGGCCGTTGAGGGATTTTTCGTCACCGGCCGGCAGTGACAGCCGGAACTGCACGGTCTCACCACGCGTCTTCTTCGACAGCAGCGCAAGCTTCATGCCGCCGGTTTCCAGGCGCTTCACGCGCTGCTCGATGTTCTCGGGGCTGGGATCAAAGGCTTCGGCCGCCGCCAGCGCCTGCTTCGGCTTGAAATCCTTCAGCAGCTCCGCCGCGCTGGCGGCCTGCGGAATCTCCGCCCGCTGCGGATTGTCCTCGTGCAGGAACATGCCCACCACACGATTGTCGCGCCGCAGGTACCTGCCGGCGGCGGCAGATACCTGCCCGGCCGTCACTTGCTGGCTGCGATCGCGGTCGAGGAAGAACAGGCGCCAGTCCCCGAGGGCGATGTATTCGGACATGGCCAGGCCGATGTCCTCGTGGTCGGTCATCATGCGCTCGGCGGAGTTGGCGAAATTGATGCGGGCGCGCTCCATTTCCTCTGCCGTCGGGGGATTGGCGGCGAAACCCTCGACCTGGCGGACCAGCTCATCACGCACCGGCTCCACCGGGTCACCGTTCTTGATCACCGCGCCGATCAGCTGCAGGGTGCCATCCACTCCGCCCACGCTGCCACCCAGCACCTGCGAGGCACGCCCGGTCTGCACCAGCGCCTTGTGCAGCCTGCCGGAGGGCGTGTCGCCCAGCACGAAGCTGGCATAGTCGAGCGCGGCGGAGTCCGGATGCAGCGGCGAAGGGCTCTTGTAGGCCAGCAGCACGATCTGCGTGTCACCGGCACGGCGCACGATGAAACTGCGCTCCCCGTCCTGCGTGGGCTCGGTGGTCCACAGCTTCGGCAGCACGCGCGTGGGCTTCGGGATGGCGCCAAAGTAGGTGTTGATCCGCTGCAGTGTGCTGGCGGGATCGAATTTGCCCGCCACCAGCAGCACGGCGTTGTCCGGCTGGTAGTAGCGCCGGTAGAACGCCCGCAGGTTCTCGATCTCCACGTTCTCGATGTCCGAGCGGTTGCCGATGGTGGAGTTGCCGTAGTTGTGCCAGTCGTAGGCAATGCTCTGCAGGCGCTTCACCAGCACATTGGTGGGCGAGTTCTCCCCGCGCTCGTATTCATTGCGCACCACCGTCATCTCGGTGTCCAGGTCTTCCCTGCGCACCAGCGCATTGACCATGCGGTCCGCTTCCATCTTCAGCGCCCAGTCGAGGTTCTCCTCGCTGGCCTGGAACTGCTCGTAGTAGTTGGTGCGGTCGACCGAGGTGGTGCCGTTCCAGCGCATGCCGCGGCCGTTGAACTCCTTGGCGATGTCGGGGAGGTTGCGCGTGCCCTTGAACAGCAGGTGTTCGAGCAGGTGCGCCATGCCGGTTTCTCCATAACCCTCGTGGCGCGAACCGACGAGGTAGGTGACGTTCACCGTCACCGAAGGCTTGGACTGGTCGGGGAACAGCAGCACACGCAGGCCGTTGGCGAGGCGGTATTCGGTGATGCCCTCCACCTCGGTGAATTTCTGCGGCGCAGGCGCCGCAGCCAGCAGCATGCCGGTAAAGAGGACCAGGAACAGGGCGCCGCCCAGCTGCCGCTTCAACATCAGCCTCTCCCGGGGGTCGTCCCCCATTGTGTCCGGCAGTCTACCCTCCGGGGCAGACGGTGGAATTGCAGCTGGGCCCCCCGGCAACTCTCCGCACCCCCCGTCAAACCCGCCCGGCGCGTTTTTGTGCAGGGAATTGTTGCGGGCCCGCCGCGCCTCTGGTACATCTGTACCTCATGAACTCAGCCCGGTATTTCTACTGGCAGTACTTTTTTGGTCCACCCACAACGGCGGAAGGACTGGGTACGCGCTGAATCAGCGAATCTGCAGAACCCAAGAAACCGCCAGCGAAAACTGGCGGTTTTTTTTTGCAAGGAGACACGACCGTGACCGTCAATACCGACGACCTGCGCATCAGGACAAAGCGCGAGCTGATCTCGCCGGCCCAGCTGCTGGCCGATTGCCCGCGCGATGATGCCGCCAGCGCCACCGTGGTCACGGCGCGCGCTGCCCTGCAGCGCATCCTGCGCGGTGAGGATGACCGGCTCGCCGTGGTGATCGGTCCCTGCTCCATCCACGATCCGGTCGCCGCCATGGAGTATGCGAAGCGCCTGGTGGCCGAGCGCCACCGCCTTGCCGATCGCCTGGAGATCGTGATGCGGGTCTATTTCGAGAAGCCCCGCACCACCGTGGGCTGGAAGGGGCTCATCAACGATCCGGACCTCGACGGCAGCTTCGACATCGGCAAGGGCCTGCATCTGGCGCGCCAGCTCCTGCTGGATGTGAACCGCCTGGGCCTGCCGGCGGGCTGCGAATTCCTCGACACCCTGACGCCGCAGTATTTCGCTGACCTGGTCTCCTGGGGGGCGATCGGGGCGCGCACCACCGAGAGCCAGGTGCATCGCGAGCTGGCCTCGGGCCTCTCCTGCCCGGTGGGCTTCAAGAACGGCACCGACGGCAACGCGCGCATCGCCATCGATGCCGTGCAGGCGGCTGCCCATCCGCACCACTTCCTGTCCGTCACCAAGGAAAACAGGACCGCCATCTTCGGCACCAGCGGCAACGCCGACTGCCATGTGATCCTGCGCGGCGGCAAGACACCCAACTACGACGCGGCCAGCGTGGCTGCGGTGTGCGAGCAACTCGTTGCGGCGGGCCTGGTGCCGCGCGTGATGATCGATGCCAGCCATGGCAACAGCAGCAAGAAGCCGGAGAACCAGCCGGCCGTGCTGACCGACATCGCGGCGCAGATTGCCGGCGGCAGCACCCGCATCTCCGGCGTGATGGTGGAGAGCCACCTGAAGGCCGGCAGGCAGGACCTGGTGGCCGGGCGCGCGCTGGAATATGGCCAGAGCATCACCGACGGCTGCATCGACTGGGAAGCCTCGGTGAAGGTGCTCGACACGCTGGCCGATGGCGTGGAGGCGCGCCGCAAGCTGCTGCGCGCGGCCTGAGGGATGCGCTGAAGGCCGGCGGCGAGAATCCGGCCGGGACGCCCTTCAGCCGCCCAGCATCTGCGGACAATCGGCGCGCACCGGATCCGACGTCTGCAGCCGTTCGCATATCTGGCCCCAGCGCTCCCCGACTGCCGTGATCGTGGCGGCATTGCCGGTTTCCGCCGCCCACTTGCCGAGCGCCGCGTTCAGGCGCTCCAGCCGCACACGCGCACGCGCGTGGATGCGATCCGGTCCGTCCAGCTCGCCGATCACATCCAGCACCGCGGCGCGGATGCGCGGCGCGTCACGGGGACTCATGCGCAGCAGGCCGTTCACATACAGCGTGCCCCACTGGAATCGCGTGGCCGGACCCCGCGATTCCCGGTAGCCCCGTTCCAGCCACTGGAGCGCGGCCGCAGTGTTGCCGGCACGCTCCTCGATGTCGGCGAGGTCGGGCATGTAGTAGTAGGCGGTGCGCGAGACCTTCATCTGCTGTTCCAGCAGCTCGCGCAGGCGCGCGTCATCGCCCAGTTCCGAGAGCACCCAGGAAGCCGAGTTGATGATGCCGGCGCGTGCGTTGGCGTCGTATTCCCTGGCGAGGAAGGTATCGAGCGTTGCCCGTGCGCGCCGCGTGACGGGCTCGGGAATATCCTTTCCACCGCCCAGCACGCGCACCGCCTGCAGGCGCCGCGCGGCGGTGAGCAGGCGCACGGTTTCGGACTGGCGCGTGTCCGCCTCCAGCACATCGAGGAAGGCCAGGTAGCGCTGCTGCAGCCGGGCGACTTCGCCCCTGAGGACCACACGTGCGGCCCCGAAGAATTCATCGCCCACATACAGCAGCGCGGTGCCGGCGTCGACGCTGCGGGCCGGATCGGCGAGCAGTTGGTCCACCTGCTGCACCAGTGCGGTGAGCCCGGGCCCCGGCGGCTTGCCCGCATCCACGGCATCTGCCTCCTCGATGGCAGCGAGGTCCGCTGCCACCACCACGAGCCGGTCACGCTCCGCGCGCGAGGATTGCGGGCAGCGCTGCGCGGCCAGCTGCAACGCCGGCACCAGCGAGGCCGCCGGCAGCGTGGCATCGGACCAGTCGTTCCACGCCAGACGGCGGCACTCGGCGGGCGTCAGCCGGCGCGAGGCGTCCTGCCGCAGGGTGGCCAGCAAAGCGTCCAGTGGTTGCGCGCTATCCAGGGCGAGGTCGAGCACATCTGCGTAGCTGGCCAGGTCGCTGCCGCCGGAAATGCGGGCCAGCTCGGTGCGATCGGCCCGCAGCACCACCACGGATGGATAACCCTGCACCTTGAACTGGTCGGCGATGCGCTGCGCACCGGGGGCATCGCCATCCAGGTACACGGGAATGAACTGCCGCAGCGCCTGCTGGAAGTCACTGCGCGGGAAAACGTGCGCCTTCAGGTCATGGCAGGGAGGGCACCATTCCGCGCCCCAGTAGAGGAACACCAGCCGGCCCTGGCGTGCGGCCTCGGCGAAGGCGGCATCCACGCTGCCCTCGAACCAGTCGATGCCCTCGATGCGGGCCACCTCGCTGATGCCTGAGGGAGTGGCCGCGGTTGCAGGCGCAGTTGCGTCTGGCGCTGCGGCCGACTGCGGTGGTTCACCGCGCTGGCAGGCGCCAAGCAACGCAGCCAGCGCAAGGCACGGGGCGATGCGGACACGCATGGGATCCCTCCGGCGTTCAGGTCGCTCCTTCGGACACCTCTGGAGCACGGGCCTTGTGCGGGTCGGGCCTGATATGCAGCCCGCCCAGCACCAGCACGAAGAACAATGGCACGAAGAAGATGGCCAGGAAAGTGGAGGCCAGCATGCCGCCGATCACCCCGGTGCCCACGGCGTTCTGCGCCCCCGAGCCCGCGCCGCTGGCGATGGCCAGCGGCAGCACGCCGAACATGAAGGCCAGCGAGGTCATCAGGATGGGCCGCAGGCGCTGGCGCGCGGCCTGCATCACCGACTCGATGAGGCTCGCGCCCTTGTCGTAGTAGTCCTTGGCGAACTCCACGATGAGGATGGCGCTCTTGGCCGCCAGGCCCATGGTGGTCAGCAGGCCCACCTGGAAGAACACGTCATTTGAAAGACCACGCGCCAGCGTCGCGATCACCGCGCCCAGGATGCCCAGTGGCACCACCAGCAGCACGATCACGGGTATCGACCAGCTCTCGTACAGCGCCGCCAGGCACAGGAACACCACCGCCAGCGAGATGGCGTACAGCGCCGGGGCCTGTGCGCCGGCCAGGCGCTCCTCGAACGAAATGCCGCTCCACTCCAGGCCTACGCCGGCGGGCAGCTGCGCCACCAGCGCCTCCATCTGCTCCATGGCCTCGCCGGAGCTGTAGCCCGGCGCCGCCTGGCCCTGGATGTTGAATGCCGGCACGCCGTTGAAGCGCACCAGCTTCTGCGAGCCATACACCCACCCGGCCGAAGAGAACGCGGAGAACGGCACCATTTCGCCAGCGCGGTTGCGCACATGCCATTTGCCCAGGTCATCCGCCTGCATGCGTGCGGAGGCCTCGCCCTGCACGTACACACGTTTCACGCGACCCTTGTCGATGAAGTCATTCACGTAGGCGGAGCCCCAGGCCGCCGACAGCGTCTGGTTGATGTCGGTAATGGGAATGCCCAGCGCGCTGGCTTTCTCGCGGTCGATGTTCAGCTTCAGCTGCGGCGCATCCTCCACGCCATTGGGACGCACGCCGGCAAGCATGGGATTCTGCGCCGCCATGCCGATCAGCTGGTTGCGCGCGGCCAGCAGCGCTTCGTGGCCGATGCCGCCGCGATCCTGCAGCTGCAGGTCGAAGCCGGAGGCATTGCCGAGTTCGGAAACCGCCGGCTGCACCACGGCGAAGATCTGCGCATCGCGGATGGTGCCGAAATAGGCACTGGCGCGCGCGGCGATGGCGCGCACGCCCTGGCCCTCGCCATGGCGCTCGTCCCAGTGCTTGAGCTTCACGAACACCAGGCCCATGTTCTGGCCTATGCCGGCGTAGCTGAAGCCGGCCACGGTGAGCACGTCCTCCACCACTGCCTTTTCCTGGTTCATGAAATAGTCGCGCGCCTGCGCCAGAGCCGCCTCGGTGCGCTCGCGCGTGGCACCCGGCGGTGTCTGCACGATGGCCAGCAGCTGGCCGGGGTCCTCGTCGGGCAGGAAGGCCGTGGGAATGCGCACGAACAGCAGCCCGAGCGCCACCAGCAGCGCCGCATAGATGGCCAGCCCGACGCGGTTGTGGCTCAGCAGTGTCGAGAGCGTGCGCAGATAGCCGCGATTGGCCCCGTCGTAGCCGCGGTTGAACCAGCCGAAGAAGCCGCGGCGCGACGCGTGCGTACCCTTTGCCACAGGCTTCAGCAGCGTGGCGCACAGTGCCGGGGTGAGGATCATGGCCACCAGCACCGACAGCACCATGGCCGAGACGATGGTGATGGAGAACTGGCGGTAGATGACGCCCGTGGAACCGCCGAAAAAAGCCATCGGCACGAACACCGCGGACAGCACCAGCGCGATGCCGACCAGCGCGCCGGTGATCTGGCCCATGGACTTGCGCGTGGCCTCCTTGGGCGACAGGCCCTCCTCGTGCATCACGCGCTCCACGTTCTCCACCACCACGATGGCATCGTCCACCAGAAGGCCGATGGAAAGCGCCATGCCGAACATGGTGAGCGTGTTGATGGAATAGCCGAATGCGGCCAGCACGCCGAAGGTGCCCAGCATCACCACCGGCACCGCGATGGTGGGGATCAGCGTGGCGCGGAAATTCTGCAGGAACAGGTACATCACCAGGAACACCAGCACGATGGCCTCGCCCAGCGTCTTGGCCACCTCCAGGATGGAGGTGCGCACGAAGGGCGCAGTGTCCACCGGATATTTCACCTCGACGCTGGGCGGGAAGAAGGGCTTCAGCCGTTCCAGCGTCGCGTTGATCGCGTTCATGGTGTCGAGCGCGTTCTCGCCGATGGCCAGGCGCACGGCTACGGCCGTGGCGGGCTGGCCGTTGTAGGTCACGTTGCGGATGAAGTTCTCGGCCTCGAGGTTCACGCGCGCCACATCGCCCAGGCGCAGCCGCGAGCCGTCCGGGTTCACCCGCAGCAGGATGTCGCGGAACTCCTCCGGCTGCGACAGCCGCGTCGGTCCGATCACCGTGGCGGTGAGTGCCTGGCCTGGCTCGGCCGGCAGGCCGCCCATCTGGCCCGCCGACACCTGCACGTTCTGCGCGCGGATGGCAGCCAGCACGTCGCTGACCGCCACGTTGTAGGCCGCGAGCTTTGCCGGATCGAGCCAGATGCGCATCGCGAACTGTGCGCCGAACAACTGCACGTCGCCGACGCCCGGGGTGCGCGCGATCTGGTCCTGCACACTGGAGGCAACGAAGTTGGAAAGGTCATCGCCCGACAGGCTGTTGTCGGTGGAGAAGAAGGCCAGCACCACCAGGAAGTTGCGCGTGGGCTTGGAAACCCGCAGCCCCTGCTGCTGCACCTCGGCCGGCAGCAGCGGCACCGCCGCCTGCATCTTGTTCTGTACCTGCACCTGGGCGATGTCCGGATCGGTGCCCTGCTTGAAGGTGAGGTTGATCGAGGCCGTGCCGTCGGCACTGGATTCAGAGGTGATGTAGTCCAGGCCGTCGATGCCGTTGAGCTGTTGCTCGATCACCTGCACCACCGAGTCTTCCACGGTGCGGGCCGAGGCGCCGGGGTAGCTGGCGCTGATGGAAACCTGCGGCGGCGCGATGGCCGGGTATTGCATGATCGGCAGGTTCACCACGGCCAGCGAGCCGGCGAGCATCAGCACCAGCGCGATCACCCAGGCGAATACCGGGCGGTCGATGAAGAAACGGGGCAGCATGGGCTACTTCCCTTCCGCCGCGAGCGGTGTCACGGTGATGCCGGCGCGTACGCGCTGCAGTCCGTCCACCACCACGCGCTCGCCGGCGTCGAGTCCCCCGTCCACCAGCCAGTCGCTGCCCACGGCACGGCTCACCTGGATCACGCGTTCGGACAGCTTGTTTTCCGCGTCCACCACCAGCACGGTTGGCTCGCCGCGCGCATTGCGCGATACGCCGGCCTGCGGCACCACCAGCGCCTGGCTGCTGCTGCCCTGGGGCAGCGTGGCGCGCACGAACATGCCCGGCAGCAAGGTGCGCGCGGGATTCGGGAACACGGCGCGCAGCAGCACCGAACCGGTGCCTGCCTCCACCATGACCTCGGAGAACTGCAGCGTGCCGGACTGCGCATATCCGGTGCCGTCTTCCAGCTGCAGCATCACCCGCGCTTTCTGCTTTCCCTCCCGCTGCAGGCGGCCCGCATCGAACTCGCGCTGCAGGCGCAGCAGCTCGGCGCTGGACTGCGTGACATCCACGTAGATCGGATCAAGCTGCGCCACCGTGGCCAGCGGCTGCTGCTGATTGCGCGTCACCAGTGCGCCCTCGCTCACCACCGAGCGGCCGATGCGCCCGGATATGGGGGCGCGCACCTGCGTGTAAGCCAGGTCGATGCGCGCGGTCTCCAGCGCGGCCTTCGCGGAAGCCACGGCGGCCTCGGCGCTCTTGTCCGTGGCCACGGCGTTGTCGTACTCCTGCTTGCTCACCACGCCGCGCTCCTGCAGCGGCGCGTAGCGCCCGGCCAGCAGGCGCGCCGCCTGCAGCTGTGCCTCGGCGCTGGCCAGCGCCGCCTCGGCACGCAGCAATGCCGCGCGGTAAGGCGCCGAATCGATCTCGTACAAAGGCTCACCGGCGCGCACCTCGGCACCCTCGGTGAACAGGCGCCTGAGCACGATGCCGTCCACCTGCGGCCGCACCTCGGCAACGCGGTACGCGGACGTCCGGCCCGGCAGCACGGTGGAGAGTTCCACCTGCCTAGGTGCCAGCGTGATCACCGCGACCTCCGGCGCCATCGCCGCTGGTGGTGGCGGGGCATTGCTGCCGCAGGCGGCGAGCAGCGAGGCAAGCAGGAGAAGGCCGTGGGTCTTGTTGATGTTCATGGGGAGTCTCCGCCGCGATCGATGTCGCGGCCGTTGCGCAGCATCCGGTCGAGCATGCTCACGAGCAGCCCGGTTTCAGCCTCGGAAAAATCCTGCAGGTGTCGCGACAGCTCGTCGCGGATCACGGGTGGTATGGCCGCCGCGGCCTCCCGCCCCTTGTCGGTGAGCGTGAGGTGCACGACCCGCCGGTCGCTGCCGCTGCGCTGGCGTTGCAGCAGCTGCTTCTGTTCCAGGCGATCGAGCATGCGCGTCATCGCGCCGCAGTCCATGTCGCATTCACGGGCCAGCGCCGCCACGGTGTCGGCACGGCCCCAGGAGAGCAGCAGCAGCGGCTCCCATTGCATGGCGGTGAGTTCAAGGGGTTGCATGCGCGAATCCACGCTGCGCACCAGCGAGGAGAAGACGAGCTTCAGCATGCGGCCCACGCGTGTCTGGGGTTCGTCCTGCAGGGTGTCGGCGGCGGGTGGGCTGCCGTCAGAGGGGGGCATTAGTTGTTCAGGCAGTTTTTAACGGGTCAAATCATGCCTGATCAAATACCCGCGAAACAAGAAGGCCGCGCAAATTTCTTCGCGCGGCCCCTTATGTCAAAGCGCAGTTCAGACGCCGAGGTTGTCGGCGGCAAACTGCCAGTTGAGCAGCTTGTCGATCACGGCATTGGCGTAATCGGGACGGCGGTTCTGGTAGTCCAGGTAATACGCATGCTCCCACACATCGATGGTGAGCAGCGCCTTCTGGCCCCTGGTCATCGGCAGCTCGGCGTTGGGGGTCTTGGTGACCGTGAGCTTGCCATTGTCGGAAACCAGCCAGGCCCAGCCGCTGCCGAACTGCGTGGTGGCTGCGGTGGCCAGTTCCTTCTTCAGGTTGTCCAGGCTGCCGAAATCCTTCTCGATCAGCTGCGCCAGCGAGGTGGGCGGCGTGCCGCCACCGCCTGGTTTCAGGCTGTTCCAGAAGAAGGTGTGGTTCCACACCTGCGCGGAGTTGTTGAACACGCCGGCCTTGTCGGGCTTGCCAGCGGACTCAAGGATGATCTTCTCCAGCGGCTGCCCTTCCAGCGGCGTGCCGGCGATCAGCTTGTTGAGGTTGTCCACGTAGGCCTTGTGGTGCTTGCCGTAGTGGAATCCGATCGTGTTGGCGCTGATCACGGGGTCGAGTGCGTTGTCGGCCCAGGGAAGTGGAGGCAGGGTGATGGGTTGGGTCACTGTGGTGTCTCGCGGTTGGCACGCGGGAAGAGGACCCGCGCCGGGAGCGCGATGATAGCGCTCCCGGCGGTGGTTTGGGCCAATCCGGCGCAGGACTGCGCCGGGAGGATCAGAAGCGGTACTTCAGGTGCAGCTGCAGGACGGGCCAGAACTTGAATTTCTCCGCGTCTTCTTCAGCGTCCTCTCGCTCCTGCTCGAGATTCTCCAGGAAGGTCGGGTTGTTCGAAAGCGAGCCGCCTTCGGAAGTCAGGCCGAGCTTGGGCGAACCCTGCATCATCACGCCGGCCTCGAAGCCGATGGAGAAGCCGCTCTTCAGCTTGCCGCCCCAGCCCAGGGTCAGCGTCGGCACGGTCTTCTTGAATTCCGCGCTGCCGCGGACGGTGCCGTACTCGGCCTGCGTGTAGTTCACGTCGTCAAACTCGACGTTGCCCTCGTCCTTCAGGAGATCGAGGCGATTCTTGTTCGAGCGCAGACCGGCCGAAATGCGGAAGCTGCCGCCAAACGGGTAGAGATCGGCCATCACGCCATACGACTTCAGCTTCAGCGTGCCGTCGTATTCGACGTCGTCGACTTCCTCGGAGCTGTCGTAGTTGTAGAAGCCACCGTTCACGCGCACGCCGACGGCGCGATTGAAGCGGTACCCGATCTCCGGGCTGATGCCGATGGTGCCGCCCGACACGCCAATGGACCAGTTGCCGCCCTCGGCGGCAGCCGCACCTGCCGAATGGAACATCGCCACAGCCACCAGCGCGCAGGCCGCCGCTTTCACAGAAGACATAGATTTCTCCCTTGGATTTCTGGACTTTCGGTCTTTTCGACCCTGAACCGCCGGAATCATAGCCGCAAGGGCCGATGCCCCCCGTGACGGGATCACATTCCGGCGACTGTCTGCCCGGGCGCAAGAATCCGGATGCCCGGAGCCATCACAGGCGGTAACTTTCCCCCATGTCATCGCGTCGCCCCCCTGCCAACCGACCATCGGGCACCGCCCGGGGCAGCCCTGCCGGCATCCGGCACGCGGCCCTGGTAGCGGCGGCATGCCGGCAGATACAGCAGGCGGAGCACACACCGGACCTCGCGGAGCTGGCCGCCGCGGCGGGACTCAGTCCCTTTCATTTCCACAGGCTCTTCAAGCAGGTCACCGGGCTCACGCCGCGCCGGTACGCCGATGCCCACCGCGCCCTCGTGGTGCAACGTGAGCTCTCACGCGGCGCGCGCGTCGCCGATGCGGTTTATGCCGCGGGCTTCGGGTCAGCCAGTCCCTTCTATGACCAGGCCGCGGCCCACCTGGGGATGCAACCGGCGCAATACCGGAATGGCGGGCGCGACAGCACCATCCGCTTCGCGGTGGCGCAGTGCACGCTGGGCGCGCTGCTGGTGGCCGCTTCGGACATCGGCGTGTGCGCCATCCTGCTGGGCGATGATCCGCAGCAGCTGGTGCATGACCTGCAGGATCGCTTCGCGCAGGCGCGGCTGATTGGTGCCGATGCCAGCTTCGAAAGCTGGGTGGCGCAGGTGGTGGGCCTGGTCGAATCCCCGGGGATCGGACTCAACCTGCCCCTGGACCTGAGAGGCACTGCATTCCAGCGGCGCGTGTGGGAGGCGTTGCAGCGCATTCCAGCCGGAGAGACGGTTTCCTATGCCACGCTGGCCACGGGGCTGGGACAGCCGCGCGCAGTACGCGCGGTGGCACAGGCCTGCGCCGCCAATCCGCTCGCCGTGGCTGTTCCCTGCCATCGCGTGGTGCGCACTGACGGGAGCCTGTCGGGATACCGCTGGGGTGTGGCGCGCAAGCGCGAACTGCTGGCGCGCGAACGGCAGCAGCGCGGCGTTGAAGATGCACCTGCCGCAGCGTCGGGTCAGCCGCTGGAGAAGTCGAAGTCGATGTCGTCGGGCACGGGCACCTCATAACCCTTGGTGAAACCGATCACCCTGCCCAGCACGATCACCGTGGTCCACAGCAATATCGACAGCGCGCCCGCCAGGCGTGCGGCGCGGGGCGTGGGCACGTTGTCATCCCAGGCGGCCACGCCGCGGAATGTGCGGCGCTGGAACACCAGCATGTTCACGCCGGCCAGCAAGATGGCCAGCAGCTTGAAGCGGAACGCCGTGTTGAACCAGTAGGTCGTGGCGTTGGCGGCGAAATAAAGCGCGCCGGTGAGCAGCGCACCGGCGAACGCGGCCCAGGTGAGGCGCAGCATCTCGGCGGATACGCGGGTCACCGCCCGCTGGCGGTCGAAGAGGCCCAGCAGGCGCAGGTCAACCACCAGGATGCTGCCGAATACCAGCGAGATGCACAGCACATGTGCCGCATTCACCCAGGGCATCGCCAGCAGGTGGCTGCGCATCCACTCGCCGGCCGCAGAATTTTCGATGGACTGGATGAACGCCGGCGGGCTCATGGCGTGGCCTGCAGCACGGCCGGGGACCACGCTCCCCAGATTGCATCATCGTAGGCAATGGCACGGCCGAGGAAGATCACCGCCAGCCACAACAGCACAGTAGCCGCCGCAGCCACCCTGGTGCCAGCCGGGAATGCATTGCTGTGCACGCCCGCGGGCATGCGGGCAGCCTTGGACATGGTCCGCCCGAATGCGGCAGCGCTCACCAGGCCCACCGCGAGCAGCAGCATCTTGAGCCGGAACGACAGTGTCATCAGTTCGCGCACCGGCTCGGAGAGCGTGAGCAGCAGTCCGGTGACGGCCATCACCACCACGCCACCCCACATGAAGGGCGCGAAGCGCCTCCACACCTTGGCAAAAGGTTCATCCACGCGCGACCAGCCCAGCACGCGCAGCGCGATCATCAGCACTGCAATGAACACCACGCCGATCATCAGGATGTGCAGGGACTGCAGCGCAGGCACCGTCCATTCGGTGGACTGTATGGCCAGGCTGACCGGCGTGGCCTGCAGCCACGTCGCGAACTCCAGCACACCCATTGCGCGGTCAGTCGGTCGGTGCCGGCAGCGGGCCGTCGCCGAAGGACTGGTGGCCGTCCACGGAATCGCAGTGCTTTCCGGGTTGCGGCGGCGTGCGACCAGGGCACTTGAACAAGGCACCCTGTCGCAGGCCCTTGTGCTCGCCGTTGCGCATCGGCCGCATGGCCACGCTGAACACCGTTCCCTTGGGGAATGAAGAGACGGAAATGCCCTCGCCGGCTGCGGCCGCCGAGCCGGCCATTTCCACTTCCCAGATCGAGGGCTCGCCCTTCGCGTCACGCTCCACGTTCTTGCGCTCGGCATTCATCGGCGCGAAGTAGATCTGCAGGTGGTTGGCGTCGGGGTTCACCACCGTGACCACACCGGTGAAGACCATGGTCTTCGTCTGGTCGAAGGGTGCGAAGGAATGATGCGCCTGCAGCGGTATGGTCGCGGCAAGCACGGCCGCCAGCATGCCCGTGTGCCACCGATGCGATCCGGTCAACCTGATGCTCATGCAGATGGCCCTCTCTAGTCGAACCTGAACAGCGCTTCCTGCTCTTCCTTCGCGGGATTTTTCATTCCCTTCTCGTAGCGCTCCTCCCACATCTTCGCCCAGGGACGGTTGTAGATGTCCGGGACGACGTATTCGATCTTCTGGCCCGGGCTGGTGGGCGTGGAGCGGTTGTCCACGGGGAAGATCGTGGGCACGCATTCGATGAAGGTGTAGGGATTGCCCTCGTCCACGTCGCCCATGCGCCTGAGGTTGCGCACGATGCGGAGGGGCTCCACGAAGGCATCCGCGTCGTAGAAGATGGCCTCGTGGTTCAGCGCCACCGGATTGCCGTCCGCGTCGCGCACCGGCGTGTAGATCTCCACGGTCTGCAGCTTGCCCGAGAACTCGAACTTGCCGTGCACCATCCAGGCCTGGATGTTGGAGGTCCAGGTGACCAGCACGTCCTTGTCCCAGAAGCCGACGGTCTCGCCGTACCAGCGCGGCACGTCGGCACCCAGGCGCGGCACCGCACCGGTGAGGGTGAAGGTGCGCCCCACGTTGATGTTGGTGACGAAGTTGCGGGCCACGCCGGTGGAAACCTGCACCAGGTCGGGCGTCACCAGCAAGAAATGCGGATTGATCTGCGGCTGGATCGCCACCGGGTCGAAGCGCCGCATGAAGCCCTCCGGCCAGCAATATTGCGAGGGCCAGTGCGAGGCAGCGCTCACGGCCTCGTGGTAGAGCATCTGCACCATGCGCTTCTGGTACTCAGGCGTGAGCAGCGAGAGGATGGTGGAGGTCTGGTTGGAGCGCAGCGTCGCATACCAGTCACCGCGCATGTTCACCGAATAACGCCCGGTCAGCTCGCCCGGCACCGTGGCATAGGTGTGTTTTGTCGGGCCGCCACGCGATTTCGTCTCTTTGAGCAACGCCTCGTAGTGCGCCTGCGCCGTCTTGAAGGGATACGGGCTGACGATGGATGCGCGCGGATAATCCACATCGCAGAAACCCCAGGCCGCCCTGGCCGGATCCTCTGTCATCGCCGGGCCGTTGGCGCCGCGCTGGGATTCCAGTGCATACGGGCTGTTGCAGCGGTAGTAGCGCGGATCGCTCCACAGGGCGGTGTCCTGGTAGAAGTCCTTGGTGGTGAAGATGTCGACGGGCAGTGGCCTGGTGCCGGCCGGTGCGGCGCCGCCCAGCGCGGAGCCGGTGACGATGACCCCTGCGGTGCTCGTCTGCCCGGGCTGCAGCGGACGTCCCGGAGTGGCGGGCGCAGCACCGGGACCGGCACCGCCCGCACGCTGCGCAATGGGCCCGACGGTCCAGGGTTCGCGCTGGCGCAGGGTTGCGGCGCGCTGCTCGGGCGTCTGGTCGGCCGCCGCAACACCATCGCCCGGAGGGCCTGCACCCGGTGGTCCCCCTTGCGGCGCACCGCCACGGGTCTGCGGCGCCGGCTCCGGAAACGCGACGCCGAGCGGCGCGCCCCGACCGACGCTACGGAATCCAGGATTGGCCACCTGCTGCGCGAGGGCGGAGGCCGCCGCCGCCGCGAGCGCTGCCGCAACCACAGTCCACGCAAGTTTCTTCGCGTTCCGCATTGCCGAACCCCCCGGGTTGGCGCCGGCTCAGGGCCGGCGCGCACTCACCAGCGAATAGTAGCCCCCACCGGTGCTGCCCGCCTCCACATCAACGAAGCCGGCCGCCTCCAGGAACCCACGCAGTTCCGCCAGCGTGAACTGGCGGCCCTTCGTACCGATCAGCATCAGCAGCGAGAACGCCGCCGCGTGCCAGGGCCCCGTGCCCTCGTCATCCATCAGCACTTCATGCAGGAGGATGCGACCGCCGGACGGCAGGGCCTCGAAGGACTTGCGGGCCAGCATGCGGCAGGTTTCATCGGACCAGTCGTGGAAGATGTTGGAGAAGAAGTGGGTGTCGAAGCCTCGCGGCCAGGGCTGCGTGAACATGTCCACTGGCAACGTCTGCACGCGCGCGCCAGCACCGCGCTGGGCAATGTAGCGGTCAGCCTCGGCGCAGATGGTGTCGATCTCCAGCACGGTGGCTGAAAGCGATGGCCAGGCCTGCGCCATTTCGATGGCGAAGATGCCAGAGCCTCCGCCCACGTCGAGCAACGACGCGACCTGGCCGAAAACCTGCTGTTGCGCAACGGCACAGGCCGCGGCGCGACTGTGCGCATTCATGAATGCCGTGACCGACCGCGCCAGTTCCGGCGGCATGGCACCGCGCTCCCACTCCTCCGCCACCGAGGGATACTGCTGTGCGCGATCCCCGGTGCGCAGGGTCTCCAGCAACTGGGCGTGGAAGGGCTGCTGCCCGACGAAGCGGTGCAGCACCGGGCCAACATAGCCTTCAGCGCGCGGATGCAGCCAGCGGCGCGCCGCGGCGGCAGCGCGCCACAACCCTTCGCGCCGCTCCATGAAACCCAGCGCCGCCAGCGCTCCCAGGTGCACGGCGAGCGCCCGCGCGTCCAGCTGCAATTCATCGGCCAGGGCAGTGGTGCTTTTGGCGCGCGAGGACAGCGCCGCGAAGGTGCCCACCTCGTCCGCCACCGACACCACCGGGAAGCGGAACAGCGACAGCCAGGTGTCCCAGACGATGCGGTCGTCGACGCTCACCGGCAGCACGCCGGTGGCATCGTCCGTCTCATCCGGGAGCCGCTGGCTCATGTGGCACTCTTCGCGCGGCGTGGCGCTGTTTCCTTCAGGAACAGCGCGACCACGAAGCCGGCCACGAGGCCGATGGTGGCGAAATGCAGCGCACCCCTGAGCCCGTATTCGGGATTGTTGACGATCCCTGTTGCGATCATCGGCGCCGCGCCGCCACCGACGAACTCGCCGGCGAAGATCACGAAACCTGCCATCGAGGCCAGCATGCCGGGGGGCGCGGCCTCCGCCGCCACCGGGCCGGCAAGGATGGCCAGCGCCGCGAAATTGAACAGCGAGGCGAAGAACATCAGGATCCACAGCGTCGTGGTGTTGTCAGGCCCGGCCTGCGTGAACAAGTACAGGAACACCGCGGCCAGGATGTAGGAAGCCAGCGTCGCCAGCTTGCGCCCGATGAAATCGGAGATCGTGGGCATCGCGAACTGCCCGATGCAACCGCCAAAACCCACCGCAGTGAACACCGAGCCGGCGGTGAGCGCATCGAGTCCCAGGCCCTTCGCCTCGACCGGGGCCGTGAGGTAGGCCTGCAGCATGGCCGCGATCACGAAGATGCCGCCCATGGCGCAAATCAGCGTCAGCGGAGCGACCTTGGCGTTGCGATGTCCGAAGATGCTGAGGAACGGAGCGCCGCTGCCCCCGCCATGCCCGCTCGCCATGCGCTTCACGGGCTCGCGGATCACGAACCACATCAGCACGGCCATCACGAGGCCGGGCACGCCCACGATCATGAACACCGCGTGCCAGCTGTAGCTCTGCAGCAGGCGGGTGGCGATGTAGGGAGCCAGCGCCAGGCCGAACAGCGAGATCATGCACTGGAAGATGCCGTTGTTCATGCCGCGGCGTTCCGGCTTCGAGGCTTCGACGGCAATGGCAACGCCGGTAGAGGCCACCGGGCCCTCCGCCACACCCATGATGATGCGCACGAATATCAGTGCCACCAGCGACCCGACCATGCCGCTGAACAAGGACATCAGCGAGAACACCACGATGGCCGGCACGATCACCGCGCGGCGGCCGATCTTGTCGGCGAGGAAGCCCATCACGAACGCCGAGATGCCCCAGGCCATGCCAAGGTATCCGGCCAGCGTGCCGCCATCGGCCGGCGTGAGACCAAGGTCTGCCGCCATGGTGGAGTTGGGCGACTGCAGGATGATGGGCAGCACGAAACGGTCAAGGCCCACCAGTCCGAAGGTGAGGCTCAGCAGCAGGATGATCTTCCATTCGTAGGAAGTGTCATGACCCTTCACTTCAGCCATCTCTGATTCCCCCTGTCTTGTTATTGCTGTTCGCCGGACAAACCGTCTAACGCCGTCCCCACAGTCGCTTCGATGCCAGCTGCGCCCCCTGCACCAGCGAGGCGAGCTTCAGCCACACGATGTCCGGATCCACCGGTCCGAAACCGGCGAATGTGCCGAAGCCGCAGTCGGTGCCGGCCAGCACCCGCTCGCGTCCGACCACGCCGGCGAACCTCTCCAGCCGCTCGGCCACCAGTTCGGGATGCTCCACGTAGTTGGTGGTGGTGCTGAGCACGCCGGGCACGAGCAGCTTGTCCTCCGGCACCAGCGCCTTGAGCTCCTCGAACACCTTCCATTCGTGTGCATGCCGCGGATTGGCGGCCTCGAACAGGATGGCCTGCGGCTTCGCCTTCATTACGACGGGCAGCAGTTTCTCCATCGGCACGTCATGCGTATGCGGACCCTCGTAGTTGCCCCAGCACACATGCATGCGGATGCGGTCGGCAGGCACATTGCGCAGCGCATGGTTCAGTACCTCGACATGCCGCGCGGCGAGCCTGACGAAGTCATTCTCGGTGCGGTCGCGGTACATGGTGTGGCGGCCCATGGCCATGTCCGGCGCATCCACCTGTATCAGCAGCCCCGCCTCTACCAGGCCCTCGTATTCGGCACGCATGCCTTCGGCCACGGCCTCCAGGTACGCATCCTGCGTGGGGTAATGGTCGTTGGGCTGGAAAAGCGCGATGGTGCCGGGTGAGGCGGTGTTGATGAAGGCTTCGCGGGGCCTGGCCTTCGCCACCGCCGCCCTCAGGTGCGCGATGTCCGCGTGCATGGGCGCGAGGTCCTTCACGCGGATGTCAGCAACGCAGCGCGGCCTGCGGTAGCTGGCGGTGGAACCCAGCTTCGCGAGTTTCTCGAGCAGGCGTGGATGCTCCACGAGGTCCTGCCCAGGCTCGCGCGCCGTGTCGCCGTCGAAGCCGGAGAGCCGGTCCTTGATGTAGGTGGCGTAGCTGATCTTGCCCATCTCACCGTCGCTGACGATGTCGATGCCCACCTCCACCTGCTTGCGCACCACCTCGGCCACTGCATCGCCGATCACCCGCTCCGGGTCGGGCGGGAGCGCGCCACCATTCTCGCGCGCGAACAGCACGTCGGTGACGGCCTGCGAGCGCGGCAGGCTGCCCACGTGCGTGGTCAGGATGCGTTCGGTGCTGCGCAGCACCTCAGTGCGCTTCCGTGCGGAACGGGTTGTTGTTGCGGTGGTCTCCGGCCAGCCAGCGCTGCAGCTCGGCATGCGCCATGCGGCGGTTCTCCTCGTTGATGCGCGCGGCGTCCGGATGATCGCAGGTGAACTCGCAGATCATGCCGTTGGGATCCTGCGCGTAGACGGAGCGGCAGTAGCCATGCTCCAGGATGTACATCTGCGGCTCGGCGAAGCCGGCAGCCTTCAGGCGCGCTTCGATGCCCGCCTGGGTGGCGGCATCCACGTTGAGCGCGATGTGGTGGAACGGCGTGGGTGGAATCGGCGGGGCGAACAGCTGTTCGTCCTCCTTCTCGGCGAACTGGAAGAAAGCCAGCGCGCCGCCATCCCCAAGCCCGAAGAAACAGTGGCAGTAGGTGCGTTCCTTGCCAAAGAGCTCATCCTTCTCGCACCAGGTGGCCACCAGCGGCAGGCCGATGATGTCCTCGTAGAAGTGGCGCGTGGCCTCCAGGTCCCTGGAGGTGTAGGCAGTGTGGTGCAGCCGCGAAGGCAGTTTTGCCGATATGGCCATGGAGTCCCCCGAACGTACGCGTTGTCAATTGAAAGGCTAGTCTACTTGTTCACTCAC
Source organism: Pseudomonadota bacterium (assembly GCA_030852845.1). GTDB lineage: Bacteria > Pseudomonadota > Gammaproteobacteria > Steroidobacterales > Steroidobacteraceae > ZC4RG30. Next base: position 6,494 of record JALYWF010000054.1, on the reverse strand, counting down.
TGCTGGCCCGGCGTGCCCGCGTATTCCCGGCGCACGATGGCGGCCCCGGCCACCATCGCACGCAGCTTGGCATCGGCCACGTCGCGCGGCAGGTACTTCATGCCACAGTCCTGTGCGACAACGATGTTCTCCGGCGGCACATGTTCCAACGCACGGCGGATGCGCGTGGCCACGGTCTCGGGTGACTCGATGCCCATGTCCGAGAGGTCGATCACGCCCAGGATGATGGTCTTGCCCGGCAGGGTCTTCAGCACGCTGCAGTCGAGCTTCGACTGCGCGGTCTCGATGGAGACCTGCCGGCAGGAGCATTGCGCGAGTTCCGAGAGGAAGGAATAGCCTTCCGGCCGCGCGTGGATGATGGCCGCATAGCCGAAGCAGATGTGGACCGCGGTCTTGCCCGTGATGCCTTCCAGCGCCCTGTTCAGTGCCTTCAGCCCATACTTGCGCGCCTCCTCCGGCCGCGCCTGCATGTAGGGCTCATCCACCTGCACAATGTCGGCGCCGGCCGCAAAGAGGTCGCGGATCTCCTCGTTCACCGCCTGCGCATAGTCCATCGCGGCCTGCTCGCGGCTGCCGCCGTAATGGTCGATCTGCGCCTGCTGCGACATGGTGAAGGGACCGGGCACGGTGATCTTCACGCGCCGCTGCGTGTTGGCGGTGAGGAACTTCACGTCACCCACCATCACCGGATGGCGACGACGGATGGGGCCGGTGACGCGTGGCACGGGATTGGAGTGGCCGCTACGGTCCAGCGCCTCGCCGGGATTGTCGAGGTCCACGCCTTCCAGCGCCGTGGCGAAGCGGTTGGAGTAGCTCTCGCGGCGCATCTCCCCGTCGGAGATGATGTCGATGCCGGCGCGCTCCTGCGCCAGGATGGCCAGCAGCGTGGCGTCCTGCCAGGCCTCCTCGATGAACTCCGCGGGAATGCGCCACAGTTCCTTCGCCCGCACGCGCGGCGGAAAGCGGCCGGCGAGCTTCTTGCGATCGATGAGCCATTCCGGTTGCGGATAGCTGCCGACTAGCGTGGTGGGAAACAGCATCGGTGGAACCTTGGGAGGGTGGGGATTCAGTCCTGGGCCGGCCAGGTGGTGGACGCCGCCAGGCTCGCGCGGATCGCCGCGCTGTGCTCGCCCAGCAGCGGCGCAGGCCGCACGGCCGTGGCGCGCTGGCCATCGAACTGCACGGCCGGGCGCACTGCGTGTTTCGCCGCATGCGGTTGCTGCACGGGCACCATCAAGCCCAGGTGTTGCACCTGCGGGTCCTGCACGGCGGCATCCACGCGGTTGATCGGCGCATAGGGCACGTCGGCGGCGCCGAGACGCTCGATCCAGTGCTGCGTTGGACGGTCCGAGAACAGCCGGTCGAGCTCGGCCCCGAGCGCGTCGTAGTTGTCGATGCGCGCCAGGCGTGTCGCGAAGCGCGGATCGCTGGCCAGCTGTGGCGCCTCCAGCGCCGCCACCAGCCCCGTCCAGAATTTTTCGAGCGAGGAAAGATGGATGGCAATGAAGCCGCCGTCTGCGGTGCGCAGGATATGCGCCTGTGCCAGTCGCGGCCGGTCGCCGGAGCGCGGCACGGTTCCCAGCGCAAAATACGCGGCAAAGGGTTCGACTGCGAAGTGCGCCATCGCCTCCAGCATCGAGACTTCCACCACGCGTCCGCGGCCGGTGCGACCGCGGTCGAACAATGCGCCGAGCACGCCGTAGGAGGCATAGATGCCGGTGATGGCATCGGCCAGTGCCGGACCGAGGAAACGCGGCCGGTCCTCATCGACCACCACGCTGAGGAAGCCGGACAGCGCCTGCGCCACCGAGTCGTAGCTGGGGCGGTCCACATAGGGACCATCGGCGCCGAAGCCGCTGATGGAGCAGTAGACCAGCTGCGGATTCAGTTCCTGCAGCCGCCGCGCGCCGGCTCCCAGCCGGTCGGCCGTGCCGGGCCGGAAGTTCTGGATGAACACGTCGGCCTCGCGCACCAGCGCATCGAAGATGCCACGGTCCTGCTGCTGCTTCAGGTCGAGCGTGAGGCTGCGCTTGTTGCGGTTGTAGGCCTGGAAATGGGGCGAGTAGTTGTCGCCCTGGTAGGCGCGGTAAGGATCGCCATCAGGGCTTTCCACCTTGATCACGTCGGCACCCAGGTCGGCAAGCATCATGCCGGCGCAGGGGCCGGTGATGAAGGTACCCTGCTCAACGATCTTCACGCCCTTGAGGACGTCCAGTCCCTTCATGTATCGCCCCGCTGGAATCCCGGTGGCACCGGCCCGTCGTAGTCGATGGCCCTGGCGGCGGCATGCGACAGCACGAAACCGATGGGCTTGAGCTGTTCTTCAAGCAGGTGCGCCACCAGGCTGGCGGTGCGGGCCAGCAGTGGCACGCCGCGCAGCGCACCCAGCGGAAATCCGGCATCGAGCAGCACTGCGGGAATGGCCGCGGAAACATTCATCACCAGCGGCTTGCCCGTGAGCGCGGGCAACAGGGCCTCGACCTGCCGCGCGGCACGGCGGTGCGCGTCGGGGAGTCCGGCTTCGGCGGCCACTGCGAACAGGCGCGTGGCGCGCGGATCCTCGCCCTTGTGCAGCGGATGTCCATAGCCGGGAATCGCCTGCTTCGCCGCGCGGCGCTGCTGGATCGCCGTCGTGGCAGCCGCAGCCATATCCGCCTGCGCACTGCCCGCCACCACTTCGGCCAGCAGCCGCCCGGCATCCTGTGCCGCGCCAAGGATCACCGAACCGCAGCCGAGCAGGCCCGCCGCCACCGCGCCCTGCAATGCCTCGGGTGCGGCGGCATGGGTCATGCGGGCTGCCTGCACGCTGGGTACCAGGCCGTGCTCGGCGATGGCCACCAGCGTCGCATCGAGCACGCGGCGCTGCGCGGGCTGCGGCAGCTCGCCACAGAGCAGGAACCAGAAGTATTCACTGAAGCCCACCTGGCCGATGAGATCGCGGCACAGGTCCTTGCCGCGCACCACGATGGTTTCGGCATTGGACGTGGACAGCGCCGAACTGCGGTGCTCCTGGCGACCGATCTTCATGAACTGCCCTGCCCCCCGGATTCTTTTTGGCTGTGCGGCGCGACAACTATCCTCTGTCTGCGCTGCTTCACCTGTCAACGCAATCCGCATTGCCTGGTGCAGCCGCTATAGTGTCGCCAGACCACTGCCGGGTGGATCCGGGGGGATGCAGATGAACTCAAGGCCTGGCCTTTGCCTGATCCTTGCCGCGCTCGCTTCCGCGACCGCCGGCGCAGCCCAATCAGTACCGGGGGTCATCGAGCCGCTGCGCGATGGACCTTTCACATACCGCACTGGCGAAGGCCAGGACATCCGCGTATCGGTGCTGGCCCGCCTGCCCTGGCCCTACTCCATCGCCTTCCTTCCCGATGGCGACCTGCTTGTATCGCAGCGCTCCGGAGAGATGAAGCGTATCGCGCGTCATACCGGCCGGGTGTTCCCGGTGCCCGGTGGCCCCGAATCGCTGGGGCCGGTCACCGCCGCCGGCGTGCACAGCTACATGGCGATCGCGCTGCATCCGCGTTTTGCGCAGAACGGGCTGGTGTACATCGCCTACACCAAACCAATGTCGGCAGCCCCGGCGCCTGCACCGGCCGCACCGACTGACACACCACCGCAGGGCGCGCCGCCGCAGCGGAATCGCACGGTGGCCGTGGCGCGTGCGCGTTATGCGGATGGCGCGCTGCATGACGTGCAAGACGTGTGGGTGGGAGAAGGGGTTGGCGGCCCGACCACAGTGGCGCTAACGCCGGATGCAAAGCTCTGGATCGGCACCACCGAGGGCGGTCGCGCGCAGGACACCACCTTCTTCGGTGGCAAGGTGCTGCGCCTCAACGATGACGGCAGCGTGCCCGCCGACAATCCCTTCGTCGGCCGGCCGGGTTTCCGGCCCGAGATCTACACGCTCGGACACCGCACGGCGATGGGGCTGTACGTGCACCCGCAGACCGGGCAGCTGTTCGAGGCGGAGATGGGCCCCAACGGCGGTGACGAGATCAACCTGGTCCGTCCGGGGCGCAACTATGGCTGGCCGATCGTCAGCCTGGGCCGCGCCTATCCCGGCCCCTGGCAGGCCAATGGCAATGAGCCCAGCCACAGCGGATATGAACTGCCCCTGGTGTACTGGACACCCTCGATATCCGTGACGGGCCTGAGCTTCTACATGGGCGACGCGCTGCCGAAGTGGAAGGGCAACCTCTTCGTCGGTGGCGTGCGCTACGGGGAGATCCCGGGTACCGGCCGCGTGGAACGCATCGTGTTCAATGAGCAGATGGAGGAGCTGCGCCGCGAGTCACTGCTCACCGACCTGCGCCAGCGCATCCGCGACGTGAAGGCCGGCCCGGATGGCTTCATCTATGTAGCCACCGACGAGGAAGATGGCGCCATCCTGCGCATCGAACCGGCGAACTGAAGAGCGGGCGCGCTACTTGATGGACGACAGCCAGGGAATGAACACCTTCTTGGCGATCTCGCCGTTGTTCAGCTCCTCGTTCATGAAGTGTGCATTGCCGTCGATTTTGTAGTCCTCGCGCAGCCGCGCCAGCTTTGCGTCGGCCCCCAGCTGGTTCAGCGTGTGCACTGAACAGTGCACGCTGGGCGCGAAGCGCGATGACAGCGGCGCCACCACGAACAGCACCTTCTTGCCCTTGTAGGCGGGGACGGTGCGCACCTTGTCTGCCGCCTGCAGGCGGCAGGGCTGCAGGCCCTCTCCTTCGGCCGGCAGCTGCACGGTCTCGATGCGCTCGCCCTGCGCCAGCGCCGGCTGGAAGGTGATCAGCGGGGCCAGGTTGTCGGTAACGCCCATCGCCGGCTCGATGGCCAGCACGGCCTTCACCAGGTTGGGACGGGCTGCCATGGCGAGCCAGCCCGAGGGCCCGCCGGCGGAGTGCGTGACGATGATCGCAGGACCAATCCTGTCGAGCAGCTCGCCGAGGTTTTCCTGCAGCACGGCGCTGGAGACCGTGGGACCGGCCTCCGAGCTGGCCGTGTGCTGGGCAACTTCCTTCGTGGCCGCGCCGCCGCCGCCCGGATACTGCCGGCTCTCGGCCGTGAATCCGGCAATGGTCTCGGTGGTGGCGGGCGCGCCGAGCTCGCCATAGGCGCGCGAGTTTGGCGAGCGCCCATGCGCCGGCCGATCCACGAAGTACACGTCGAAGCCGGCAGCGAGGAAATAGTCGAGCCAGCCATCGCGCCCGTCGGGCGTGCCCATGTAGTCGGTGGCCTGGCCGCCGCCGCCGTGCACCAGCACCAGGGGATAGGGATGGCGCTTGCGCGCCACCAGCTGGAAGCCCACGTACATCTGGCCATCGATGGTGGTGCCAGTGCGGGCCGGGCCATCACCGCGGGCGGCAATCGCGGTGGGTTTCGCGCGTGCGCCCACCCAGAAGAATCCCTGGTCCCGCAGGCTGATCGATCCGGCCTCGCCGCCCGCAACAGCGGCCATCGAGAGAAATACGCAGGCCAGCAGGGCGCCGCGGCGCGTATGGCTGTTCATCTTTCGCTCCCCCGATTGATGTTCTTGCACCGATCCTAGCCGAATATAGTGGGCACCGACATGACGGGCGGGCCAGCCGGCCCGGAGTGGGGCAGATGAACAACGACAGGATCTTCAGCATGGCATTTGCCAGGGTCTATCCGCTGCTTGTGCAGAAGGCCGAACGCAAGGGACGCAGCAGGGCCGAGGTGGACGCCATCATCCAGTGGCTCACCGGTTTCGATGCCGCGGCATTGCAGCGGCACCTGGACGCCGGCACTGACTTCAAGACCTTCTTCGCGCAGGCGAAGCTCAACCCCGCCGCGAAAAAGATCACAGGGGTGGTCTGCGGACATCGTGTGGAGCAGATCGAGGACCCGCTGATGCAGAAGATCCGCTACCTGGACAAGCTGGTGGACGAGCTGGCCAGGGGCAAGGCCATGGAAAAGATACTGCGCCAATGAAGCGCAGCGCCGCGACAAGCTGGCTGCGCCTGCTGGCCATCGCGCTGCTGCCGGGCGGAGCCTTCGCGGGTGCGCCTGCCCTGTCCACGGACATCGGACTGGGTTCGCGTGGCACGCGGATCGACGCGGTGATCGTGGAAGCCAGCGTGCGCGATGCGCCGGTGCTGGCGCTGGTGGGCGGACTTGCCGGCGATGATGCCGGTTCGGTGGCGATCCGCACAGCCGTCGCCGACTACAGCCGACGGTCACGACGTCCGGTGCGGCTGCTGGCCGTGCCGCTGGCCAATCCCGATGGCGCGACAGTGCGGTTTCCACCCACTGGCGTGGCCTATCGGGAGCAGGGCGAGTCGCATGCGCTGTGGCGCTGGCTGGGCACGCAGGCGCCGGATCTCGTCGTGGTGGCATCGAAGCAGGACGGCGGCCTGGTCGATGCACTCGGCGCGCAGCCGGTGGCCGACATGGGGCGCATTCCGGCACGCACCTGGCCGGGCGCGGATGGCCTGCTGTCCCGGCTGGAGCGCGAGCTGTGGTCATCATCCTCCCGTCCGCCC
>JALYWF010000038.1 GCA_030852845.1 Pseudomonadota bacterium | reverse complement strand
GCCGGTGGCGTCCAGGCGCCAGCTGTCCATGTATTGCGTGGGAACAATGAGGTTCGTGCCGTTCTGGTTGAGCAGCGCCGCTAGCCTCGGGTCGAAGAAGGGGCGTGGCGGGCCGGCCTTGAAGGCGCCGAACAGCCCGTCCCAGTGCACCGGCAGATAGTTCTTCGGCCTGATCACCGGCAACACCAGTTGCGCCACCTCGGCTCCGCCGGTGGCGATCCACAGGTCCACTGATTCCAGGCCAGCGGCCTGCATGGCTGCCCGGAGGTTCTCCAGCGGCGCGCCATAGTCGCGGCCATCCACCACCACTGGTTCGCGCAGGTCCACGGCGCTGGCCGAATCCTGGTACAGCCAGCTGAAACCCTTGCCCTGGGCGCCGCGCACGGTGAACAGGTAGGCGCGATTGCCGCCGCCGTTGGGAAAATCCTCCGCCACGCCGGCCCGGAATCCGCCCGCCGCATCGGGCTTCGGCACCTCGTGCAACTCGACCGGATCATGCTGCTCGGGGTTCTGCGCGGAATTGCCGCTGTGGTTCCAGCGGATCACATGCATGTCCACCCCGGGCGCGATGGCGATCTTTTCCCCGCCATACACCGGGGTGCAGCGGTCTTCGGCAATGCCGCCGGCCCGCACCTGCAGGCAGGTGGTGGGTGATCCGATCACCGGCGCACCGGAAAGCTGCGCCCAGGTGGCCGTGTCGAAGGTGTGGTCCCAGTGGCTGTGGCCGGCCAGCAGCAGCTTCACCGCGGCTGCACCACCCAGCGCGTCGAACACTTCGCGCACGGCTTCGACATCGGGAGCCATGGGCTGGCGGGTGGAGGCGAAACCGCCCCCGCCGCCGTGGAAGTTCCCCTCTGGCAAGCGCGTGATGTAGCCGTCGGCCAGCACCTGCTGGTCGCCCAGCGCAAAATGCATGTTGGCGATGGACAGCCAGGTGATGTCCACATGATCCACCACCGCATGATCCACCACCGGATCATCCACCATCCGGGGGGCGCACCCGCAGATCAGCGCAGCAAGCAGCAGGGCCGGGAAGTGGACTCGGCGCATCGCGGGCTCCGTGTGGGATCGGATGGTGGAAGGCAGACAGGCGTTGGGAGGAGTGGCGCGGGTCTTCCCGTCAGCTGACCAGTTCCAGCTCGATGCCATCCACGTCGCGCAGCCGGAGGGCGCCGGCCGCGTCGTTCACCACCGTTCCGCCCAGCTTCGCGATGCCGGCGACTACCGCCGCACGATCGAACGGCGCAACACGGATGCCGAAGCGTGCGATGCGCGACTGCGCCGCGCCATACAGATACGAAGTGCCTTCCAGGATCAGCCGCGAGCCATTGGTGAAGGAGAATGTGGCACGGTTGCCCTCGCGGCTGCTCTCGCGTCCGTAGAGGATGCGGTAGTAATCCACCGCCCGCTGCAGGTTGCTCACATGCAGCACCACGTGGTCCACCCGTTGCGGCGTGACCAGGCCCTGTCCACCAGGCACCAGGTCATTGGGCACGGCGGCTGTGACGAGCGTGTCGGGCGAGGGCAGGAACTGTATCTCGATGCCATCCGGATCCTTGAACACCCCGGCGGCCCCCGCACCAGGTCCGGGGAACTGCCCGAACCCTGCGCTGGCGAACTGCTCCTTCATGGCCGCGAAGATGGCCGAGCTGTCGCGCCGCCACTCCCGTACCGAGGTGCAGAAGTGCCCGATGTAGGTGCCGCGCCCGCGCGCATCGCCCACCGCGATGTAGCCGACGGTACGGTTTTCCGGCAGCGGCCCGAGAAGCACGAAATAGCGGAATGCGCCCTGGAAGGGCTGTGCATGCAGCGCGGTGCGGAACAGTCCCATGTAGAAGCGCGTGGTCTTCTCCACGTCTGGCACCATCACGTCCAGGTGATCCAGGCCCGGGGTGTCCAGCGGCAGCACGCGTGCCTGGGCGAATGCCGGCTCCCATGCCGGCAGCCCGGCTGCAGCCACGAGGCCAATCATCGTGCGTCGGCTCAGCGCCATGCCTGTTCTCCCCCGATTTGATGCGCGAATTCGAATGGAGCAGCCACTCGAAGGTCCCGAATCTATGCCCCCTGCCGGGGAAATGGCAACTTTCCGGAGGAATGCCCGCTTGAGGCCATCAGGCCGGTGCGGGTGCTGCGGCCTCAGGACCCGCCGCGCTTGCGAGCCAGTTCCTCCAGGTAATCCTCCCATAGGGGCTCGACACAGTTGTAGTCGAGCATGCGCCCCTCGCGCATCTCGGTGTACTCGCGTTCCAGCACCGGCGGTTCGGTGTAGAACTCCGGGTCTTCGATGGTCACTGTCACGCGCATGCGGCGCACGCCGTTGTCCAGGCGCGGGGTGTAGCGCTCGATGATGCGGGCATTGGCGCTGTGGGCCGTGGCCTGGTCGATGCTTTCGATGAGGGCTGTGGTCTCCACTACCAGGGTGTCGCCTTCCCAGTGACCCCAGGACATGCCGTCGCGGCTGGGCAGGATGTCGGCCGGCGCGATGCGGCGCCCGTCGAGGAACACGCGGCGCACCTCGTTGTGGGTCTCGTAGATCATCGTGAGCTGCTCGGGCCGCTGGATGAACTCCACCGGGTAGCCGCCGCCGAGGAACACCGTGAGCGGCATGCCATGGGGCACGCAATGCGCTCCCGG
>JALYWF010000014.1 GCA_030852845.1 Pseudomonadota bacterium | reverse complement strand
AATGCGCTGCGCACCACGCGCGCGGCGCGCCGCGATACCGTCCCGCCCTGCACGCTGGCCGGCGAGCTGGGCAACGGCCCGGACGCGCGCCTGCTGTCGGCGCGCCGCCTGGCGCTGTACCTGGCGGCCAGCATCGAGCGCGGCACCCACTGGGTGAGCCTGGAGGGCAACACCCCGCGCAGCCGCGAGCGCGTGTGCCGGCAGGTGGAGCAGTTCCTCGCCCATCACGCGCGCCAGGGCGCCTTCGGCGATGCGGCGCGCGAGCGCCACTGGTTCGTACTCTGCGATGAGCGACTGAATGGTCCGCTGGAAGTGGCTTCGGGCGTGTTCCGGCTGGTGTGGGGATTCCATGCACAGCACGCGACCACGCGACTGAGCTGGCTGGTGGAGCATCGTCCCGCCGGCAGCCGCACACGCGCCGTGAGCCTCAATCAGTTCGCCGCGCTCGGGTAGGATTGCGCCATGACCGCAACCGGACATGTCGTGTTCTCCCACGGGCGCGACGGGACCCCATTCGGCACCAAGATCCGTGCCCTCTACGAAATTGCCGAGGCCGAAGGCTACGAAGTGGCGGCCGTGGATTACCGCGGCGTCGACGACGTGGGCGAGCGCGTGCAGATGCTGCATGAATTCTGCCGCGGCTTTTCCGGCCACCTGCTGCTGGTGGGCGCGGGCCTGGGCGGTTACGTGTCCCTGGCCGCTGCGCCAACCCTGCATGCCGGCGGCGTGTTCCTGATGGCGCCGGCCCTGCACATGCCGGGCATTCCGCCACTGAAGCGCGGCCTGCCGGACTGCCCCGTGGCGCTGGTGCATGGCTGGCGCGACACGGTGATTCCCTGCGAGCAGAGCATGCGCTTCGCGAAGGACAACGGGCTGGCCCTGCACATGGTGGAAGCCGACCACCGCCTGCTGGAGGCGATACCGTTCCTGCGCTACCTGTTCCAGTACTTCCTGGTCGAGTCGCGCCGCGCACGTTTCGTGCCCTGACGCCCATGGAAAGCACCATGGACCGGTTCACCGGCACCCTGCTGCCCTGGCTGCGCTTCTCGGTGCGTCCCGCAGATGCCGCCGAGCGCGTGGCACAGGCCAATGTGCCGGTGTGCTACGTGCTGGCCGCGCATCGTGCGCTGGACGTGCGGGTGCTGCAGCGGGCCTGCGCCCAGGCGGGCCTGCCGCGGCCACGCAAGCTGCTGCTGCCCGGCACCGGCTCGCGGCTGCAGTCGCTGCTGGTGCTCACGCGCAAGCTCGGCTTCTGGCGCCGGCGCATCGACCGGCGGCCACCGCCGGAGCTGCGGCAGATGCTCCACGCCCTGGCCGAGGATCCGGCGCGCGACGTACTGCTGGTGCCGGTTGCCGTGTACTGGGGCCGCGCGCCACGGCGCGAGTACGTTTCCTGGTTCCGCCTGCTTTTCTCGGAAGACTGGGCGGTTTCCGGCGGCATTGGCCGGGCGCTGGCGGTGCTGCTGAACGGCCGCAACATCGTGGTGGAGTTCGGTCCTGGCGTGTCGCTGCGCACGCTGGCCAACGGCGGCCGCTCCGACAACCAGGCGGCCCGCCGCGTGGCGCGTCATCTCACCGGCCAGCTGGATGCTTCCCGCACCGCCTACGTCGGGCCGGATCTCTCACACCGCCGCACGCTGATGACCGAAGTGCTGCGTGGACGCGCGGTGCGTGCCATCGCCGCGCAGGAGGCCCGCGAGCGCAAGATTCCCCGCCGCCAGGCCCTGCTCGAGGCCAGGGGCATGTTCGAGGAGGTCGCCGCCGACTACTCGCATGTGTTCGTGCGGATGATGGAGCGGGTGCTGAAGCGGCTGTGGACGCGCATCTACGACGGCGTGCACGTGTCGCACATCGACTCGCTTTCCGGCATCGCCGCCGGCAGCGAGCTGGTCTACGTGCCCTGCCATCGCAGCACGATGGATGATCTGCTGATGCCCTACGCCATCTATACGCATGGCTTCGCGGTGCCGCACATCGCCGCGGGCATCAACCTCGACCTGCCGGTGATCGGGCGGATGATGCGCAAGGGCGGCACCTTTTTCCTGCGACGCAGCTTCCGCGGCAGTCCGCTGTATTCGGCGGTGTTCACCCGTTACCTGGGTGCCATCATGGCCCGCGGCCATCCCGTGCAGTATTTCATCGAGGGTGGGCGCAGCCGGAGCGGCCGTTCCCTGGCACCCAAGACCGGCATGCTGTCGATGACGCTGCGCAGCTTCCTGCGCCAGCCGGTGCGTCCCGTGGTGTTCGTGCCGGTGTACATCGGCTACGAGCGCATCATGGAGATCGACAGCTACCTCGGTGAGCTGTCGGGCAAGCCGAAGGAAAAGGAAAACATCTGGGGATTCCTGCGCAGCCTCGGGCGCCTGCGCGAGAACTTCGGCCAGGTGCATGTGAACATCGGCGAGCCGGTGCCTCTGCAGCCCCTGCTCGATGAGCACGTGCCTGACTGGCGTGACAGGCTGGGCCAGGAGGGACGCGCGGCCGCGGTGGGCAGCGCGGTGGACGCGCTGGCCGGCCGCATCATGCGCCACATCCACGCCGCGGCCGCAGTGACCCCGGTCAACCTGCTGGCCCTCACCATGCTGGCCGCGCCGCGGCAGGCGATGCTGGAGCCGGATCTGGCACGCCAGCTCGACGTTTACCTGCGGCTGCTGAGGTCCGCGCCGTATTCATCACGCGTGACCGTAACGCAGCTGGACGCACAGCAGATCATCGCCATGGGATTCGAGCGGCAGCTGCTGGTCCGCCTGCCGGCAGACGCAGTTGGCCTGGCGTCGCAACATGCGCCGGCGATGGCCTACTACCGCAACAACGTGCTGCACCTGGTGGCGCTGCCTTCACTGCTGGCCTGCTGCTTCCTCTCCAACACCAGCCTGCGCAGCAGCGACGTGCTGCGCCTGGCCGGCCGCATCTATCCCTATGTCTCCGAGGAGCTGTTCCTGCGCTGGGAGGAGGGCGACATCGCTGCCGTAGTGCAGGAACAGCTGGGCGCAATGCGGGACGCGGGCCTGCTGCACCAGGACCCCGCCGATCCGCAGGGATGGCACGCCCCCGGCGCCGCCGCGGCCGAGGCCGTGCAGCTGTCGATGCTGGCGCAACCCATGCTGCTCACATTGCAGCGCTATTACCTGGCCATCGCGCTGTTGCTGCATGCTGGCAGCGGCAGCATCCCGCAGGCGGAACTTGGCGCGCGCTGCCAGCAGATGGCACAGCGCATCGTCACGCTGTACGGCTTCTATTCGCCCGAGTTCTTCGACCGCACGCTGTTCGATGGCTTCCTGGCGCAGCTGCGCCGCCGCGGCGTGATCCGTGGCGATGCGCAAGGGCGCCTGGTATTCGACGACGTGCTGGAGCGCGTGGCCGAGGACGCGCAGCTGGTGCTGTCAGAGCAGCTGCGCCACAGCATCCTGCAGGTAGTGCACGGCTGAGTCGGGCAGGGTGTATCCCAGGCGCGTGCGACGCCACAGGATGTCACCCGCATCGCGGGCCCATTCCTGTTCCACCAGGTAACGCACCTCGGCCGTGGTGAGCGTGCCGCCGAAGTGCTGTCCGAGCTGGTCGGGTGTCTGTGCGCCACCGAGGATGCGTGCCATGCGCGTGCCATAAAGGCGGGCGAGGCGTTCCACCAGCGCCGCCGGCATGCCGGGCCAGCGCTGGCGCGAGCGCTCGGTGAAGCCGGCAAGGTCCGCGTCGGCAATGTCGCCGCCGGGCAGGGGCTCGGTGTCGGTCCACCCGCCTGTGTCTTCCCGCCCGAGCCGCGGCAGCAACTGCTGCATCACCGCCTCGGCCAGGCGGCGGTAGGTGGTGATCTTGCCGCCATACACCGTGAGCACTGGCGCAGTGCCCTGCGAATGGCCCGCCACCACACCCTCCTGCAGTTCCAGGTGGTAATCGCGCGATACGCGCTGCGCGGCATCCGTGCTGCCATCGTCATACAGCGGCCGCACGCCGGCGTAGGTGGCAACCACGTCCTGTGCCGTCGCGGGCAGGCGCAGGAAGCGGTTGATGCCGGCCAGCAGGTATTGCTGTTCGGCGGCATCGATGCGCACGTCGGCCGGATCGCCGGTGAAGGGCACATCGGTGGTGCCCACCAGCGTCCATTGCTGCTCGAACGGAATGGCAAACAGCACGCGCCGGTCCGGGGTCTGCAGCAGGTAGGCGTGCGAGCCCTCGAACTGCCGCCGCAGCACCAGGTGGCTGCCTTTCACCAGCCGCAGCCGCTGGCGGGGCTGGATGCCCACGCGCGACAGCACCTCGTTCACCCAGCAGCCGGAGGCATTCACCAGCGCGCGGCAGCGCACGGTGCGCTGCCCGCCTTCGCGGTGCTCGAGCTGCACGGCCCAGCCGCCTGCCTCGGGCGTGGCGGAAACCAGGCGCGTGCGGGTGAGCACCCTGGCGCCGCGCTCGGCCGCGTCCATCGCATTGAGCACCACCAGGCGGCTGTCTTCCACCCAGCAGTCGGAGTATTCGAAGCCATCGTCGATGCCTTCGCGCAAGGGCGCACCCAGCGGCGTGCCCGCCAGCTTCGTGCCACTGGAAGCCCCCAGCTTCTCGCGCCCGCCGACGTTGTCGTACACGAACAGGCCCAGCCGTAGCAGCCAGCGCGGACGCAGGCCATCGACATAGGGCAGCACGAAGCGCAGCGGCCGCACGATATGCGGCGCGATGGCCATCAGCCGCTCGCGCTCGGCCAGGGATTCGCGCACCAGCCGCAGCTCGCCGTGCTCCAGGTAACGCAGGCCACCGTGGATCAGCTTGGTGCTGGCCGAGGATGTGTGCGCGGCGAGGTCATCCTGTTCCACCAGCCATACCGACAGCCCGCGTCCGGCCGCATCGCGCGCAATGCCGGCGCCATTGATGCCGCCACCAATGACCAGCAGGTCGAGGGTTTCCGGTGTTGCGCTTGCGTCGGTGAGGCCGGAACGGCGCGTCACGCGCCGCCGCCCCGTACGGTCACCATGCGCAGGTCATGCTGCGACACCGGGATGGTGATGCCGTTTTCCTTGAACGCCTTCCAGATGGCGCGGTTCACGTCCGAGCGCACGTTGTTGACGCCTTCCTGCGGATCGGTGATCCAGAAGCGCAGTTCCAGCTCGATGCCCGAGTCGCCGAAGGCCATCAGCCGCGACACTGGCCGGGGCTCGGCCAGTACCCGCGCATTGCAGTACGCGGCGCCTTCCAGCACCCGCAGTGCCAGTTCCGGATCATCCGCATAGCTGATGCGCACCGGCAGCTTCAGTCGCACCTTCGGGTCGGAGTAGCTCCAGTTGATCACCGGGTTGGTGATCACGTTCTGGTTTGGTACCAGCGTGGCCACGCCGTCGCGGTCGCGCACCACCACGTAGCGGCCGCGCAGCTCCTCGACCCAGCCGAAGTTCTCGGTGCTGGTGCCGGTCATGCCGGTGAAGCTGATGACGTCGCCGGGCTTGATGGAGCGGTCCATCAGCAGCACGAAGCCGCTGACGAAATTCGCGGCGATGGCCTGCAGGCCGAAGCCCAGGCCCAGGCCCACCGCGCCGGTGAGCACCGTGAGTGTGGTCAGGTCGATTCCGGCGGCATTGATGCCCAGCAGGATGCCGAGGCCCAGCAGGAAGAAATAGGTGAACTTGCTGATGCCGATGCGGGTCTGCAGCGCCAGGCCCTCCACCTTCATCACGCGGCTTTCCACCGTGCGCGAGATCAGGCTCGCCGCGGCGAGGAAGACCGTCACCACCACCAGCGCCTTGATCAGCGCCCAGATGGAGAACTTCGCATCGCCGGGCGCCAGGTCGATGGCGTCGAGCTTGCCCTCCACAAACTGCAGCCAGCCCACCAGGCCCGCGGCCACCAGCGCCGGGGTGATGATGAGCACGAATTCCGCCAGTCGCGCGGACCAGTGGCGCCGGCTGGCCATGCGCGTGCCGGCGAACCAGGTGCGCAACAGCCGCGACAGGGCGAAACCCACGCCGAGCGCGATCAATATGACCAGTGCCTGGCCGAGAATGGCCGGCACGGGCAGTTCTTCGATCCAGGCCTGTACGGAGTCAGGCATTGAGGTCGGGAATCGACTGGCTTTCGAGCCGGGCGATCTGGTCCTTCAGCAGCAGCTTGCGTTTCTTCAGCCTTCGCATCTGCACCTCGTCTACGTGGATGTCGAGCTGCAGCCGCGCGATCACCTGATCGAGGTCACGGTGCTCGATGCGCAGCTGGCGCAACTTCTCGATATTGCGGAACAGCTCGCGATTGACGTTGTCTTCGCTGTCTTCCGACATGCTGTTTCGCCCTACGCCAGGAGCCGCGGCAACAGCGGCTCGATGCCCTCGGGTAGCTTAGCGAAGCGGCCCAGCGGGCGCCATGGCAGCCCCGGCTCATGGAAGTCTGAAGCAGCGGTGCCCGCCAGACCGTGCTGCCGGGCAAGCCTTGCAAGGCGTCTGGCGTCATTGGGCGACATGGCCGGCAGGCTGACTTCCATCGCTGCTCCACCGGCTTCCCTGAAGCCGGCGCACAGGTTGTCCAGGGCACCGGAGGAGAGTTTGTAGCGGTGCGGGTGTGCCAGTACCGCATGGCCGCCTGCGGCGCGGATGACGCCGATCGTGGCGTCCACCGCTGGCCATTCCTGTGGCACATGGCCCGGACGTCCGCGGCCCAGCCAGCGGTCAAAGGCGTCCTGGATGGCCTTCGCGTCTCCTGCTGCAACCAGCGCGCGGGCCAGGTGGGTACGGGTGGGCACTGGTGCGGATTGCAGCACATCCTGCGCGGGATCCCGGCCGCCGAAGTGGCGCTGCCGGGCCAGTCTGGCGCCGATGGTGGCGATGCGTGAGCGGCGCGTGGCCACCAGCGCATGCAGGTGCTGCTGCAGCTCCGCCGAGGCGGTGTCGATGCCCAGTCCCACCACGTGGATTTCCTGCCCGCGCCAGCCGGCAGTGATCTCCACGCCGGGCACGAAGCGCATGCCTGCCGCGCGGGCGGCAGCTTCGGCCTCCGGCACGCCGGCGGTGGTGTCATGGTCGGTCAGCGCCAGCACCGCCACCCTGCGCGCCGCGGCCAGTGCCACCAGCGCGGCCGGCGGCAGGGTGCCGTCGGAATGGTGGCTGTGCGTGTGCAGGTCGATGAGCGCATCCATGTGCCCGGTATCATACGGCCCGATGACATACCCCGTTCATATCCCCGCCGGAATCGACACCCTGCTGCTCGACCTCGACGGCACGCTGCTCGACCTGGCCTTCGACACGCATTTCTGGCTCGAGGTGGTGCCGGAGTACTACGGCCGCGTGCGCGGCTTGTCCGCGCAGCAGGCGCTGCAGCAGCAGATCATGCCGCGCCTGCGCGATGCCGAAGGCACGCTCAACTGGTATTGCCTCGACTACTGGTCGCGGATGCTCGAGCTCGACCTGTCGTCCATCAAGAGCGCGCACGACGAGCGCATCGCCTGGCTGCCGGGCGCGCAGGATTTCCTGCGTCGCCAGCGCGCCGCCGGCCGGCGCCTGGTGCTCGCCACCAATTCACATCCGGAGACGCTGCGCATCAAGGATCGCAAGGTCGGCATACGCCCGCTGCTGGACGAGATGTACAGCTCCCACCAGTTCGGTGCGCCGAAGGAGTATGCGGAGTTCTGGCTGCGCCTGCGCCGCGTGGTCGGCTACGATCCGGCGCGCACGGCCTTCATCGATGACAACCCGAAGGTGCTGGCAGCGGCGCGCAATGCGGGCATTGCCCTGGCCATCGCGGTCACCGATCCGGATTCCAGCCGGCCGGCGCGCGCGGCGCCGGCGGGATATCTGCACGTGGAAGCGGTGCGCCAGATCGCCTGATCGCCAGGCGCCCGCAGAGGCTAGCGCCTGCCGCTTCCGCCGCGCGGCGGACCACGGCGCGGACCACCGCCACCCGGCCGGCCACCGCCAAAGCCACCACGCCCACCACCGCCACCACCGCCCCCGCGCCGCTGTGGCGCATCCTCGCGCGGCTTGTGCTTCGGGAACACCACGTCCTTCGCCAGCAATTCCTGCGTCACGTTGCCGCGCGGGATCTGGTGCCCGATGTACTCCTCGATCTCCGGCAGGCAGATGGCGTAGTCCTCGCAGGCGAAGCTGATGGCATCGCCCTCGGCGCCGGCCCGAGCGGTGCGGCCGATGCGGTGCACGTAATCGGCACGGTCCTGCGGCAGGTCGAAGTTGAACACATGGCTCACGTCGGGGATGTGCAGGCCGCGCGATGCCACGTCGGTGGCGATCAGCACCTGCAGCGCACCGCTGTGGAACTCCTTCATGTAGCGCAGGCGTTTGGCCTGCGGCACGTCGCCGGACAGGGCCTGCGCGTTGATGTGGTTGGCGCGCAGCACTTCTTCCAGGCGATCGGCCTGGCGGCGCGTGTTGACGAACACCATGGTGCGCTCGGCGTTGAAGGAGCGCAGCAGCCCCACCAGCAGCGGGATCTTCTCTTCCATCGCGGGGAAGTAGATCAGCTGGCGCACCTTGTCGGCGGTGATGCGGTCGGGCTCGATCGCCACCTGCTCGGGGTTGTTCATGTGCTCGTAGGCCAGCTCGAGCACGCGCTGCGACAGTGTGGCGGAGAACAGCATCGACTGGCGGAGGTCGGGCGGCGGCATCTTGCGCAGCATGTAGCGGATGTCGGCGATGAAGCCGAGGTCGAACATGCGGTCGGCCTCGTCGAGCACGCAGACCTGCACGTATTTGAGGTCGAATACATGCTGCTTGTAGTAGTCGATGATGCGGCCGGGTGTGCCGATCAGCACGTCGACACCGTTCTCGAACTGCCGGCGCTGCTTGTCGTAGTCGACGCCGCCGAATACGCAGGCCAGGCGCAGGCCCGTGTGGCGACCCAGCTCCACCGCGTCATTGTGGATCTGCACCGCCAGCTCGCGCGTGGGTGCAATCACGATGCCGCGGATGGCGGTATTCGGCCGCTCTTCTTTCGGCAGTCGCGTGAGCAGCGTCTGGAACATCGACACCAGGAAGGCTGCGGTCTTGCCGGTGCCCGTCTGCGCCTGGCCAGCCACGTCGCGACCGGCCAGCGAGAATGGCAGCGTCTGGGCCTGGATGGGGGTGCAGCGCTCGAATCCCGCCTCGCTGATGCTGCGCGTGAGTTCGGGCCTGAGGTCGAAGCTGGCGAAGGTGGGGCCATCTGGCGCCACATTGCCCCGGCGCACCGGCTTCGGCGCGGGTTCTGCTTCTTGCTCGGCAGGAGAAGGGGCGGCTGCAGCCGGGTAGCGCGGCACGCGCGGCGCACGTGAAGCAGCCTCGTGACGTGGAGCGGCCTCGTCACGAACTCCCGATTCCGGCTGCGCACCCCGGCCGCGTCCGCGGCCGCCGCGCCGTCGGCGCCTGCCTTCGCGCGGTGGGACGCCTGTCTCACTGCCGGCTGGCAGGCTGGCCTGCTTCTCCGGCGTGGCGGGTGATGTGGACGCGGCATCCCTGGCGGGAGTGCCGAACAACTTGTTCCAGAGCTTTTTGATCATGTACTCGAATAACCGGTCATCATGCGGGAGCGCGAAAGGCGCAAATGCTTGCAAAACGGATCAGGACCGGCTACAAAAGCATCCCATACATGGGCGCACTTCCGGCGCCATGGAACCAATCCTCAAACATCTAGTCTAAACCGTTTGACACGTTCGTGGCGCGGGAATTCCCGATCCCACCGCCAGCGCTGCGGCGCCATACCAGACATCGCATTCGAAAAAACCGCCATACCGGCACTTAACACCCAAGGTCCATTCTCCCCTGGAGGCACCTTTCCGTGAGCAATCCGCTGATCGTCCATACTACGGACGCCACTTTCGAGACCGACGTGCTGCAATCCGCAGAGCCGGTGCTCCTGGACTTCTGGGCCGAATGGTGCGGCCCCTGCAAGATGATCGCCCCGATCCTCGATGAAGTCGCCAACGACTACAACGGGCGGCTGAAGATCGCCAAGCTCAACGTCGACGAGAATCCGCAGACGCCGCCGCGTTTCGGCATCCGCGGCATTCCCACGCTGATCCTGTTCAGGAACGGCGCGGTCGCGGCGCAGAAGGTCGGCGCAGTGTCGCGCTCGCAGCTCACCGCCTTCCTCGACCAGAACCTCGCTAGTTCCGCCGCACAGGGCCAGAACCCGTGAGGGGCTATCTGGGCGGGCCGGGCGGCGGCGGCGGCGGCAACCGCCAGCGCAACAAGCGTCATCGTGACGGCAACCGCGGTGGTGGCGGTGGCGGCGGTGGTGGCGGCGGCAACGTAAACGGCAATGTCGGCCGGCACGACGAGATCTACGATCCGGAGCCGTTCGATCCTTCGGCCGACGGCGAGATCGTCAACAAGGCCGAACTGGAGCAGGCGCGGCGCACGATGAGCCTCAACGAGCTCAAGGCCAAGCCCATCAACCAGATCGTGAAGGTGGCCGAGTCGATGGGGCTCGAGAGCCTCGCCCGCTCGCGCAAGCAGGACATCATCTTCTCGATCCTCAAGCACTACGCCAGGAATGGCGAAGCCATCTATGGCGAGGGCGTGATCGAGATCCTGCAGGATGGTTTCGGCTTCCTGCGTTCGGCCGACTCCTCGTACCTGGCCGGCCCCGACGACATCTACATCTCTCCCAACCAGGTGCGCCGCTTCAACATGCGCACCGGCGATTCGATCTCCGGCCTGATCCGTCCGCCGAAGGATGGCGAGCGCTACTTCGCGCTGATGAAGATCGGCGAGATCAACTTCGATTCTCCCGAGAGCGCCCGCAACAAGGTGCTGTTCGAGAACCTCACGCCGCTGCACCCCACCCAGCGACTGAAGCTGCAGCGTGGCAACGGCAGCACCGAAGACCTGACGGCGCGCACCATCGACCTGGTGGCGCCCATCGGCAAGGGCCAGCGTGGCCTCATCGTCTCGCCGCCCAAGGCCGGCAAGACCATGCTGCTGCAGAACATCGCCACCTCGATCACGGCCAACCATCCGGAGGTCTACCTCATCGTGCTGCTCATCGACGAGCGGCCTGAAGAGGTGACCGAGATGCAGCGCACCGTGAAGGGCGAGGTGGTGTCGTCCACGTTCGACGAACCGGCCGCCCGCCACGTGCAGGTGGCCGAGATGGTGATCGAGAAGGCCAAGCGCCTGGTCGAGCACAAGAAAGACGTGGTGATCCTGCTCGACTCCATCACGCGCCTGGCGCGTGCCTACAACACCGTGGTGCCGAGCTCGGGCAAGGTGCTCACCGGTGGTGTCGATGCCAACGCCCTGCAGCGTCCGAAGCGCTTCTTCGGTGCCGCCCGCAACATCGAGGAAGGCGGATCGCTGACCATCCTCGCCACCGCGCTGGTCGACACCGGTTCGAAGATGGACGACGTGATCTTCGAGGAGTTCAAGGGCACGGGCAACAGCGAAATCCACCTGGATCGTCGCATCGCCGAGAAGCGCACCTTCCCGGCCGTGAACATCAACCGTTCCGGCACGCGCAAGGAAGAGCTGATCACCGACCAGGGCGAGCTGGCCAAGATGTGGATCCTGCGCAAGCTGCTGCATCCCATGGACGAGCTGGCCGCCATCGAGTTCCTGCTCGACAAGATGAAGGACACCAAGACCAATACGGAGTTCTTCGAGGCGATGAAGCGCTAGAGCAGCGCCCCGGTCGAGAGCCAATGGGAAAGCGCGGTCATCGCTAGTTGCGATGACCGCGTGGCTACTTCAGAACGAAAACCTGAGCCCCAGCGACAGCGAGTTCGCGTCGCCTTCGCCGGCCATCGCCTTGTCGAGGCGGGTGTAGCCCAGGCGCAGGCCGAGCCTGTCGGTGAACGACCAGAGGGCGCCGACGCCCAGCAGCAGCGAAGTCTCCTTTTCCGATCCCAGTGAATCGGAAGAGGATACGCCCGTCAGGAATAAAGACACCTTGGTCTTGGCGAAGAAGGCGCCAGCGCGCGCGTCAAGTGAGAGTCTCTCTCCCACGGGCCAGATACCCACCAGCGAAACCGCCGGGCCGCTGATCTTGAAGTTCAGGCCAGTGGTGCCATCCATCGGCGGGCCGCCGGTGGTCACCGTCACGTCGGCCTCGTACCTTGCCTTGCCTAATTGCAGGTAGGCGGCCTCGACAGCAAAGTTGGGCGTGAACTTGTAGCCCAGCGCCAGCGAGAAGCCGGTGTCCGACTTGTCCACGCTGGAGTCGTTGATCGTGAAGGTGTCGACGGCATCTTCGAATATCAACGTCATCACTTCGTCCAGCTCCTGCCGGTCCAGTCCGCCGATGCTCGAGCTGCCTGCTCCCGCCTCGACGTAGAAGCCGGCACTGTGCGCGCAAAGTGGCGCGAGAGCCGCCAGCGTCAGGCCCGCGATACGGAGACGATATGCCTTTGAGACCATGAACCCACCTTGTGCGTTGTCGTTGTTGGAGGATGCGCCAGGCAGCTTCAAGGCCTGTGTCCTCGCGGACGACAGGCCCTGATGTTGGTGGCGTTCACGACGATAGCAGCAATTGCTGCACGGGAAGGCTGGGCCGCGCGATGTTGCCATCGCAACAGCGTATGGAGTTCACGAATCCCCTTATTCGACGGCGTCAGGCACCTTGGTGCTGTCGAAGAACAGCGGCTTGCCGTCCGCGAACTGCAGGGTGCGGCCCACGGCGCGGTTGCGTCCGTCACGGGCCTGGTAGCCCACCACCGACAGCTCCGCGCCGACGGGGATACTCTGCTTGGTGATGCCCTTGCGGATCAGCGAGTTCGGGCTGCCGCCTTCCACCATCCAGATTTCCTTCGCGCCGTTCTTCTCCACTTCCAGGTGGATCCAGGAATGCGGATTGATGAACTCGACCTTCACGACCTTGCCGGTGAACTCCACCGGGCGCTTCACGTCGAACTCCGCCGCGAAGCTGTGGTGGGCGCCGGCGTGCTGGCTGGCGACGGCCGAACCAACAACCGCGACGGTCATGAGAAACACGCGTCTTGCTTGCATGTACATGTGTTGTTCCTGCCTTCCGTTACTGTCCGGCGCGCGCCTTCTCTTCCTCGCGCGCCCCGCTCAGGGTGTTGGCCATGCCGTAGTTCCCTTCGTGGCAGGCATATTCGATCATCGGGTCGTCGGTGTATTCCATCGGGTATTCCCCGCCCCAGGCCACGTCCCACAGGCTCGGATCGCTGACCGTGAATTCGTAGCGGATGGTCTTCGGTCCGGTGCGGGAGATCTTCTCGATGACCTTGCCCTCCGGTCCCATCGGCACGTTGGATCCGCGCGGGTTGACGCGGTCGGTGATGCCGGTGGTTTCGATCACCAGGGTGTCTCCTTCCCAGCGTCCCCAGGAATTTCCCTGCCAGCGGGTGAGGCCGGCGAAATCTGGCCTGCTCTTGAGGATGGGGATCACGCGCGCGTCGTGGATCATCTCGGACATGATCACCACCTGGTCCTTCGACTGCATGATCTGCACGCCGGTGTTGTAGGCCACCGGGCGCAGTGGGGGGCCCACATGCGTCCACATGATGCAGCGCTCCAGCAGCGGCCGGCTCTTGTAGCTGTCATAGGCGCCGCCACGCGGTGCCGAGGCGCGCGCCGCGTTGCTGCGCTGTAGTGCATCGGGGCGCAGTGGCGGCAGGCGGCCATCCGCGGGCCGGGTGATGAGCGATGTGCGGTGGTTCTCCACCATGTAGCTCTGTTCCGGCAGCAACGCGAACTGGTCGTTGGCGTAGTGCACGTCGCCGGGAGTGCCTGGTGCGGTGGTCTCATAGACCGCCTTGCGGCCGGCCTTGCGCTCCGCGTATTCGGCATCGGTCCAGAATTCCTTGTTTGCCAGCTCCTTCGGGCGCTCCACCGGCACGTCGGTGTTGTTGGTGAAGATGCCCTGGATGACCGGATCGCCCCATGAGGTACGGGGCGGCTTGAAGGCCTGCGCGCCAGCGCTGGTGGCTGCAGCGGCCAGCACGACCAGCGATGCGCAACGCAGCAGAACGTGGGTGGCTTTCATGCTCAGTCCTCCTTGGTGGCCTCGCCGGTGCCCGGCTTGCTCAGGTGGCCGTACATCATCTCTTCAGCAAACTCGACGCAGCGGAAGTCCATCAGGCGCATTCCCGGCTCCAGTCGCCGGTACAGAGGCATGCGGATGGTCCAGGGCCCCGAGAACACGGCCGCATCCTCGATCGTGGCCTCGTACTGGATGTGGTTGGCATCCTTCAGCGTGTAGCGCTCGGTGACGCGGCGGCCTTCAGTGGCGTAGTTGCCGCTGCGGTCCAGCCAGTTGGCATTGAGGCCGGTGACCTCGACCACCAGCGTATTGCCTTCCCAGCGGCCGTTCGATGTGCCCATCCAGGTGTCCACCAGCGCCTCGGCGGGTTTGCCCATGTGGACAGTGCGCACCGCACCGGCAAACTGGTACACGAACATGATGTCATTGTCTGACTGCACGATCTGGAAGGGATGCGGCAGGTAGGCGGCGCGCGGCACGCCGGGCATGAAGCACTTGGCTTCGGGATCCTCGGTGCGGCGGTTGGCGAAGTTCTGCCCGCGCTGTTCAAGTGCCGCAGGCAGGTAGGGAATGCGTCCGCCATCCACCACGCCGATGCCGGGCGCCACGGCGCCAATGGCACCCAGGGTGTCGACCGCGCCCTGCGTGGCGACATGCGGCTCGAGGTTCCAGTTGGCCTCGCTGAGCACCTGCCAGATGCCGTTCAGGTCGGGCTTGCCGCGATTGGTGCGCGTGCTGGCTGCGCTTTGCGCGAGGGCGCCGTCTGCCGTGACCAACAGCGCCAGCAGGCAGAGGGCTGCGGTTCGCATAGTGTGGAATCTCGTCACGGATGTCCCCTCATGACTTCAGCGCCCGATCTGGCTGCGCAGGAACTGGATCACTTTCGATCCCGGCTCGGCCGCATAGAAGGCATCGCCCCCATGACCGGCGCCATGCACGATCACGGTTTCGACCGGCAGTCCGGCCTTGCGATAGGCCCCTTCGAGCTCCAGCGTCTGGTTCACCGGCATCTGCCGGTCCTGGTCACCGTGCAGCAGGATGGCCGGCGGGTCGCCGGCGCCGACATGGGCGACGGGGCTGGCCAACGTGGCCACTTCGGGCACCTCATCGGGCAGTCCGCCCAGCAATTGCTTCAACGCCGGCTCGCGCACGCTGCGGCCGAATTCCGTGGACTGCGCAAGGATGGTGGTGAAGTTCGACGCGCCGTACCAGCTGATGATGGCCTGCACGTCGGAGGATTCACGCAGGTGTTCTCCCACCTTGCCCTCGAGCTCGGCCACGCCATTGCTGGTGCCAACCAGTGCGGCCAGGTGCGCGCCCGATGACACGCCGGACACCGCGATGCGTGCGGCACGGTAGCCATGTTCAGACTGCTTCGCGCGCAGGAAGCGGATTGCAGCCTTGATGTCATGCACGTTGGCGGGGAAGCGCGCGTCACGGCTGGAACGGAACTCCACGCTGGCCACGGCGAAGCCCTGGGCCAGCAGGAATTGCGGATACGACTTCTTGTCGCCACTGCTCCAGGCACCGCCATGCAGGAACACCACCAGCGGCGGCTGGGCAACGCCGCCGGGCAGGTGCAGGTCGAGCGCAAGCGTGCGGCCGTCCACGGTGGCGTAGGGAATATCGGTGAGGTGCCGCTCGGGTTCGGCGGCAACGGCGGGCATGGCGCACGCAAGCAGCAGCAACACTGCCATGCGCGACGTAGTCTGGATCAACTGCACGAATCGATTCCCCCCAAATTCCGATGACGCCCTGTCTGCCCATTGTCGCCGAACGCAGTCATCCGCCCGGACGCGGCGGTACTTGGTCACACTGGCCAGGCGACAGCTTGCGGCAGGCTCCGCCAGCTTCCATCATGGCTGGCATGCGGGCAATACACGGCATGATTCTGATTGCGCTGTCGGCGGGAAGTTCCGCCGCCGCACTGGCGGGCGAGGCAGAGGGGGGGGGCGGCCGCGTCCTGCTGCAACCCCCGCGCCAGGTCATCCCCAGTCCCATCAACGACCGTTTCGCAGTGCGGCTGCTTTATTACCGCCCGCAGGTGGACAACCGGCTGCGGTACGACAGCAGTACCGGCGTGACCGGCACCAACATTGATGTGGAAGACCTGCTCGGCCACCGCGACAGTGCCCATCAGGGAACCATCGACATGATGTTCCGTATCGGTGAGCGCAACCGCATCCAGGCCGACTTCTACCAGCTGCGGCGCACGGGCGATGTGGTGCTCAACCAGCAGCTGCGTTTCGGCGACGACACCTACTCCGGTGGCCAGCGCGTGCTGTCCGAAACCGAATTGCGAAAGCTGGGCGTCACCTGGACATTCTCGCCGCTGCGCCGCGAGCGCATCGAGCTGGGACTGGGCCTGGGTGTGCACCTGCTGCAACTGGATGGCCGCACGCGGGTGCCCGCCACCTTCGCCAGCGAACAGCTGGACACCGCCGGCCCGTTCGCGGCGCTGGCCGGCACCCTGACCTGGCGCATGACGCGACGTTTCTCGGTGAACATGTCTGGCCAGTACTTCGACCTGAATCCAGATGAGGTGCGCGGCGCGTTCCGCCATTTCCACGGCGACCTGCAGTACCGCGGCTGGCGCAATCTTTCCTTCGGCGTGGGCTATTCCTATTCCGGCTACCTGGTCGACAGCACCGACGAGGAGTTTTCCGGCTTCTACCGGCTGGTCTACAAGGGACCGGAGGCGTTCATCCGCGTCAGCTTCTGACGCGAGCCCCTACAGCATGCCGCTGCGCTTGGCGCTGTGGTAGCGATTGACCAGTTCGATGCCCAGGCGGCGCGG
Source organism: Pseudomonadota bacterium (assembly GCA_030852845.1). Taxonomy (GTDB): domain Bacteria; phylum Pseudomonadota; class Gammaproteobacteria; order Steroidobacterales; family Steroidobacteraceae; genus ZC4RG30. The sequence goes on along the minus strand of JALYWF010000014.1, from coordinate 13,548 downwards.
TTCCGCATCCACCAGCAGTTCGTCGCGGCCGCCCAGGCGGGCAAAGGCGTCATCGCGTGCCTGCGCGTGCAGCTGCGCGCTGGCGATGTCTGCAGCGGTGGCGGTCGACAGCGGCTGCGCCATCATTTCTGAAATCACCCGCTCGCGCAGCGAGGCCACCATCACCAGGTGGCGCTGGCGCAGCAGGCGCAGCGCATCGGCCAGCTCCGCGCAATCCTCGTCGCGGAAGTTGGTGATGATGATCACCAGCGAATGGCGCGGCTGGCGTGCCAGGAAAGTCTGCGCGGCGCGCAGGTAATCCGAATGCGTCATCGCAGGTTCCAGGTCATACAGCGCGCCCATCATGGTGCCCAGCTGGGCGCGACCCTTGCGCGGCGCCAGCCACTTGTGTGCATCCGATGCCATGCCGAAGGTGAATGCACCCACCGCATCGCCCTCGCGCAGCGCCACGTAGGAAAGCAGCATCACGGCGTTGAGCACCTGGTCGAAATGCCCGCTGCCCGGCGCGCCATCCGGATCATCGGCGCGCATGCGCCGCCCACAGTCGATCAGCAGCCAGACATTCTGGTCGCGCTCGTCCTGGAACTGCCGCACGATGGGCTTGTCATGCCGCAGCGTGGCCTTCCAGTCGATGTCGCGCACCGGATCGCCGGGAGTGTATTCGGCCAGCTGCTGGAAGCTGGTGCCGGCACCGCGGCGGCGCCAGGTCTTGACGCCGATCTCCTGCAGCCGCCGGTCACCAGCCAGCCAGGCGTAGCGGGAAACCTGCGCAAAGTCCGGATAGGCTCGCAGTACCTCGCGCGCACCGACGCGCGGGCACAGCTCAAGCAGCCGCAGTCGCGAGAGCAGGCGCAGCTCGGCGCTGCCGAAAACCAGGTCACCGCGCCGCAGCGGTGTGGCGCCATATTCCAGCTCCAGGCGCTGGCCGTCCTGCACATGCAGGCGCGCCGGCAATCCATCGGTGAGCAGCGCGGGATCAGTGTGGTCGTGGATGGCGCCGCGCCAGGAGCCTTCTGAATCCAGTTCCAGCCACAGCGGTATGCGGCTGCGCACGCCGATGGCCATGGCGGCAGGCAGCCTGCGCACCAGTCGCAGGGGTGAAGCACGCCATTGCCGCAGCGACTGCCAGGCATCGATGCCGGCGAGCGCGGCCAGCAGCAGCAACACGATGGCCGTGGCCCAGGCCACCGCCCCCAGCGGCACCTGCGCGACCAGCGCCGCGGCCGCGGCCACGGCGATGCCGGCGAGCGTCCACAACAGCGGCTTGCCAGGGAGTATGCGCATCGACGGCTACAGCCTCGGCGCCGCCACGCTTTCGACCGCTGCCAGCAGCACGCTGTCCAGGTCGCGCCCTTCCAGCACCGCATCAGGGGCCAGTGCCACGCGATGGCGCAGGCCCGGCAGCGCCACGCGCTTCACGTCATCGGGGGTGACGAAGTTGCGGCCTTCCAGCAGCGCCGCCGCGCGTGCGCCGCGCACCAGCGCCAGGGCGCCGCGGGTGCCGGCGCCCATCGACAGCCCTGGCCAGTCGCGGGTGGCGCGCACGATGCGCGTGGCAAAGTCGATCACCTGGTCATCCACGTGTTGTTGTGCAGTGATGGCCTGCAGCTGAAGCACCAGCCTGGCGTCGAACGCCTGCCGCACATCATCCAGCGGCAGCGCATTGCCCGGCTGGTTGAGCGTCGCCAGGCGCACCACGCGCGCCTCGTCGGCTGCACTGGGGTAGTCGATGCGGATCTTGAACAGGAAGCGGTCCAGCTGCGCCTCCGGCAGCGGATAGGTGCCTTCGGTCTCCACCGGATTCTGCGTCGCCAGCACCATGAAGGGTCGCTCCACCGGCTGCGAACGACCCTCGACAGTCACCTGGTATTCCTGCATCACTTCCAGCAGCGCGCTCTGGGTCTTTGCCGGCGCGCGATTGATCTCGTCGGCCAGCAGCAGCTGCGTGAACACCGGTCCGCGCGTGAAGCGCAGCTCGCGCGTGCCCATGTCCATCGAGGTGAAGCCGAGGATGTCCGAGGGCATCAGGTCGGGGGTGAACTGCACGCGGGCATGCGCCAGTCCCATCGACTGCGCCAGCGCACGCACCAGCAGCGTCTTGCCAAGGCCCGGCACGCCTTCAAGCAACACGTGGCCCGAGGCGGCCAGCGCGATCAGCACCTGGTCGAGTACCTGCTCCTGGCCAACCAGTGCGCGCGCCAGCATCGCGCGCAGGTTACGCATCACTTCGGCGGCGCGTGCCGCCCGGTCGTTCTCAGCTTCCATGGGTTCGCCTTGTCGTGGGTGAGAGGATGCGGCGCCGCGTGCCTTCCAGCAGCAGCAGCGCAGCGATGAGTGAACGGGCACCGGTGGGTGCCTGCAGGCCCGGGGCCAGGCTTTCGGCCGTGATGCCGGCGGCGCGCGCAATGGCGCTGGTGCGCGCCCCGCCTTCCAGAAGGTCGAAACCGGGGATGTTGCGGCGGGCCGCTTCTTCAAGGGCGCGCAGGCTGGCGGCATGCAGTGCCTCGGCGCCGCCCCGCCGCACCAGGAAGCGGCCGGTGCCGCGGATCTGTTCCACCAGCGAGCGGCGTACCGGTGCGGCTGCCTCCAGCTGCGGGCCGAAGCGTGTGCCGCTGCGCCACAACAGCAGCGCCAGTGCCAGCAGTGCCGGCACCAGGGCCGGCCAGCCCACCTTCCAGGTCAGCCCCAGCAGCGAAGGATGCTGCGCTTCGGAGAGGAAATGCACGCGGTCACCGCGGCGCAGCTGTGTCATGGCGACGAAGAGTTCGGCGTGGTCGGCTTCGAGCAGGTCGCGCCAGCTGAAAGGCGAGGCAACCGCGAGGGTGAGGCTGCCCTTGCCGATGGGCACGCGCATCACCTTCGCATCTTCCCCCTCGCGCAGCACCCACAGCGGGCGTCGCTTCGAGGTCAGCACGGAAACCCACAGGTCGCACACTGCATAGGCCTGTGATTCACCCTCGTCCGCCAGCACCGGTGGCCCCTGGCGCTGCAGCAGCGGGCAGCGTTCCTTCTTTGCGGTTTCAGCGGCAGGCGTGTCTTCGCCGTCGTCTCCATCCGGCCACCAGAAGTCCACGCCACTCCATTGCGTGAACACTTCGCCCTGCAGCCAGATCGAGTTGTCCATCACCAGGCGGCCGCCGGCGTCCACCCATTCCTCCAGCTCGCGGCGGCGGTCGGCGCCGAGGTTCCAGCTCCAGTTGGCCAGGAAGATCACATCGTCCGGCGACGGTCCTGCCAGGGTGTGCGACTCCGTCACTTCACCGCCCAGTTCGCGCACCAGCGCCTTGGCGGCATAGAAAGGATCCTGCCTCGCCGGACCCTGCAGTGCCGAGGGAATCGAGACCTCTTCCCAGGAGGTATTGTTGAGGACCCAGGCGCCCAGCGCGACTACGGCGATGGCGGCCAGCCCGCCGATGATGAGGCCGCGGTGTTTCATGCCGGCTCCGCCGGTGGCGGCGGCGTGCGCATGGCGGTGGCGAAGCCATCGCACAGCGCATGCACTTCGGCGGATGCCGGCATCAGGCTGCCATAGACCGCCTGCGACCAGGTCTGCACCAGGCGCGCAGCGAAGGCACTGCCGTCTTCCGGCAGCACGCGGCGCGCGAGGTTCACGCAGTCTCCTTCGGTGGTGGACTCGCGCACCGGTGCGCGATGGTCATGCGCCAGCTTCGACAGCAATCCCCGGTACAGCAGCGCCAGCGCGCGCCGCGCCTCGCCCGCATCCCACAACTGGCGCGCGGCAGCGCCGATGTCCTCCGGCAGGCTTTCCGGGCGGATGTCCAGGTCACGCACATGCGTGGGCGCCGCCTGGCCTGCCACGGCACGGTCGCGGCCGCGCGCCCTGAGCAGGCGCACCACCAGCACCACGACCATGGCCGCGAGCAGCCCGCAGGCAACCCACACCAGCAGCCGCGCCGAACTGGCCAGCCAGCCGAACATCTCCGCCAGCCACCTTGCCCAGCCCGGCCGATCGCGACGCTGCGGCTCCTCGTCGTTGATCCAGCGCAGCGTGCGGATCTTGCGCTCGATGCCCAGGTTCGGATCCGCCTCCAGCACGGCCACCGCACGCTCGATGTCGGCGCTGCGCAGCGCATTGTCGGGCGCAGCGGCTGTCCCTGCAGCAGGCACCGGTTCTGCTGCCGTGGCGAGCGTCGCCCACAGCAACAGCGCGAGCATCGGCAGGGCGCGCTCAGGACGCAAACGCATGGCGCAGCTCCTGTTCCACGTCCCAGGCTTCCAGTTCGGTGCGGCGGTTCAGGTACATCGCGAATCCGGCCGCGACGTAGAACGGTTCGAGCAGCAGCATCACGCCGCCGTAGAGCGCCGGCAGGGACACCTCCGCAAAGGACTTGAAATCCGCAACCATCTCCATCACGTCGCCGCTGCTGCGCTCGGTGGGCATCAGCCAGGCCAGCCCCGCCACCAGCGCGACGACCAGGAAGGTCTCCACCAGGGAGAACATCGAGGTCATGGCCAGGGCGACGCCGCGATAACGGCTGGCCAGCTGTCGCCGGCGCAGCGCCACGCGCGAGCCTTCCAGTTGGTAGATGGGCTGCGTGAAGGATCGCCAGGGTGACAGCCGCCGCCAGGTGATGCTGGGGATCAGCGGCTGCCACAGCACGCGCCACTGCTGGCGCCACAGGTCACCCAGGCTGGTGCGCTGCCCGAATGCCGCGCGCGACAGCACGAACAGGCTCACCCGGTCGATCCAGGGCTTGGACAGGAACAACAGCACCAGCGGCAGCCAGCTGGCGAGTTCGTGGCTGGCGATGCACAGGGCGATCACCGGCACCGTCACCACCACATGGCACAGATGCACCTCGCGCCAGTGCCGCTGCGCAAAGCGGATGCCCAGGTCCGTCGCCTCCCAGGGCGAGCGCGGACGCATGCGCAGTTCCAGTGCGTCAGCGCGCACGGCGCCCCTGCAGCAGCAGGTAGGCCAGCAGGCCGATCCAGCAGGCGGCGGCCACCGGATATTTCACCAGCGGCGGAATCCACGGCGCCGAAGACCAGAACGCCTCGACCGCGGCCGCGACCACAAAAAGGAACACGAAGCCGTAGATGAGTGGTGTGACCTCGCGCGTTGCCTGCACCAGGCTGGCCCTGCGCGTGAGCCTTCCCGGTGCCAGCAGCGCCTGTCCGAGTCGCAGCCCTGCCGCACCCGACAGCACGGCGGCAATCAGCTCGAAGGAGGAGTGCGTGGCGACGAAGGAATAAAACGTGGCGCCGAGGCCGCGCTCGGTGAGGAAGCCGCCCACCGCGCCGATCAGCGCGCCGTTGAACACGATGAAGACGATGCTTCCGAGGCCAATGAACAACCCACCGGCGAAGCAGCGGAAGCCCACGCCGATGTTGTTGCGGATGTAGTGGCCGAACATCACCCAGTCGCTGGATGCGTCACGCCGCCGGCCGATCGAATCCGCGTCCATGGAATACATCGATTCCATGCTTTGCGCGGAGGCGGCATCCATCATCGTGAGGATCAGCTCGGGACGCTGGTACATCAGCCAGCCGACGACCAGCATCGGCACGAAGAGCAGCACCGCCGACAACGTGACGTGGCGCCGGTGCTGGTACACCGCAGCGGGAAAGCCGTGCAGCAGGAATTCGCGCAGGGCCTGCAGGGTGGTGCCGCCTCCCTGCTGGTACACCAGCTGGTGGGCGTCGGAGGCCACCACCTGCAGGCGGTCCACGAGATAGGCCGGATACGCACGTTCCCGCGCCAGCGACAGCTGTTCGCACACCCGGCGGTACAGTGCGGCGAACTGCGCCGCGGGCAGCAACTCGTCCTGCTTCTGCTTCTGCTTCTGCTTCTGCTTCTGCTTCCGCTTCTGCCTGCGCTGCTGGCGCAGCTTCACCTGCTGTTCCAGTGCCGCCCAGTCAGCCTCGTGGCGGGTCTCGAACTGCAGCGGCGTCATGCGCGCCGTCCCAGCAGCCATTGCGCCACGCCGAGTACCCTGGCGGTGAGTGCTTCGCCAGGGCCGGGAGCCTGATCGCCCACCACCGGCGCCGCCAGCGCGGCCAGTTCATGCAGGCGTTCGCCGGTGAGCGTGGGAGCCCGTGCGGCGAGCATGATCAGTACGCGCTGCTCGCCCGGGCCCAGCGGGATGGCCGGCGGACGTGGCTGCACCTGCTGCAGGTCGCCGCGCGGCGGGCGTGGCGCGCGATGCACCACCAGCGTGCCGGCCGCGACATCGCCCAGGCGGCGGAAATCGGTGCGTATCAACATGCACACCAGGCCGACGCCGTACACCACCGGCAGGAAATCGGCCACGCGCAGCAGGTTGCGCGCCAGCGACGCACCGGGGGTGACCGGCAGGCCGGTATCCATCACCACTTTCAGTCCCATCGCGGCCTTGCCGGGAGTTGCTCCCGCGCGCCCCAGCTCGAACGCGACCGGGTACAGCCATTCGAGCAGGAACAGCGTCAGCAGGAAAAAGCCCGCGCCCATATCGCCCAGCAGCTGCAAGACAATTGCCGCAATCATCAGCACCACGCCGCGGATGCCCAGGTCGATGAGGAAGGCCGCGACGCGCACCGGCACGCCGGCCGGACGCAGCTCCAGCGCTATGCCTTCGGGCGTCTCGCGCTCAAGCGCGGTGTCCAGCCTGCCCTGGAACGATTCCATGTGCTCCCCGGGTGCCTGTGCGGCCGCTGCGCGGCGCAGTCAGGATTTTTGTTCGATGAACTGCACGATGCGCCCAATGGTCGCCGCATCACGCGTGAGCGCACTATGCCCCAGTTGCGAGGTGGTGACGACTTCCGCCTGCGGCAATTGCTCCCGCAAGTTGCTGGCATGGACATAAGGCACCACGTCGTCGCCGCTGTCGTGCACCAGCAGCAGGCGGGCGTTGATGCGGGCTGCCCCGGGCAGCGCCCCGAAGCTGGCCACGTCGGCGCCGAAACGTCGGCGGAAAAGCACTTCCAGGCGCGTGCGGGCGGCGGCGCGGATGCCCGTGGCATGGAGGAACGCCTCGACCAGGAAGGGGGCGCCCGAAGGCATGCTCACCAGCACCACCGACGAGAGCGCCCCGGCCCAACCCGGCGGTCCACCGGCATGGCGATGGGCGATGCCCAGCGCTCCCAGTGAATGGCCGATCAGCGCACGCGGCGCACCGAAGCGCGCCACAACGGCATCGAGCGCCGCAACGAACTGCGGCAGGCTGGAACTGCGGCCGGGCGAGGCGCCATGTCCAGGCGCATCCGGCACCAGCACATGCCAGCCGCGCGCGTGCAGCGCCTCGGCCAGGCCCACGAAGCGCGCCGCGTTGGAGCCCCAGCCATGCAGGATGATCACGGTACGCTCGCCACTGCCCCACTCATGCACCTCGAACGGGTCGGGCCCGGCCATCAGCCGGTGCCGGCGTGCGCGCGCCAGCGCCGCGGCATCCTCGGGGCGCACGGGATGGCGGAAGGTGCGCAGGAATAGATAAAAGGCTGCGCGGGCGGCGAGCCCCGGGCTCACGGCCTGCAGCAGCGCGAACACCTTGCGCAGCCAGACCAGGTGGCCCGGCGAGACATGCGGCAGCCGCAGCGACTGCGGTGCGTGGCGGGCGCCTGCCTCATCCGGCGGCTGCCCGGTCATCTCAGGCCTTCTGCTCCCGCGCGATGGCGCGATAGCCGATGTCGCGCCGCGCCAGCGCACCTTCGAAGCGCACCGCATCCACCAGCGCATAGGCTTCACGCTGCGCGGCCTGCACGGTGCCGCCCAGTCCCACCGCGCACAGCACGCGGCCGCCAGCGGTGACCACCTTGCCGTCACGCATGGCGGTGCCGGCGTGGAACAGTTTGCCGGGCAGGGCGCCGATGCGGTCGAGACCGTCGATGACATCGCCCTTGCGCGGTTCTTCGGGATAACCCTCCGCGGCGATCACCACGCCGAGCGCTGCGCGCGGATCCCACTCGGCACGCATCGTGTCGAGCTTGCCGGCCAGCGCAGCCTCGCACAGAACGGTGAGATCGGACTTCAGTCGTGCCATCACCGGCTGCGTCTCCGGATCGCCGAAGCGCACGTTGAATTCGATCACGCGCGGTGCGCCGGTGGCGTCGATCATCAGCCCGGCATAGAGGAAGCCGGTGAAGGGCATGCCATCTGCCGCCAGCGCGCGCACTGTGGGCTCGATCACCTCGCGCATGATGCGCTCGTGCACCGCGGGCGTGACCACCGGTGCGGGCGAATAGGCTCCCATGCCGCCGGTGTTCGGGCCCGCGTCGCCGTCTGCGAGGCGCTTGTGGTCCTGGCTGCTGGCCATGGGCAGCACATGCGTGCCGTCGCACATCACGATGAAGCTGGCTTCTTCGCCGGTGAGGAACTCCTCGATCACTACTTCATCGCCGGCCGCACCGAAGCGGCCTGCGAGCATGGCCTCAGCGGCCTCGACGGCCTCGGCGCCGGTGTCGACGATCACCACGCCCTTGCCGGCGGCCAGCCCGCTGGCCTTCACCACCACGGGACCGGGCTGCGCCGCCAGCCAGTCGCGGTCGAAGTCCGCGCGCGTGAACTTGCGGTAGCCGGCGGTGGGGATGCGATGCCGCTGCAGGAAATCCTTGGTGAAGGCCTTGGAGCCTTCGAGCTGGGCCGGCGCCTTGCGCGGGCCGAAGCAGGGCAGGCCACGCGTGGCGAACAGATCGACGATGCCGGCCACCAGCGGCACCTCGGGGCCGACGATGGTGAGCTGCACGTCCTCGCGCGCGGCCAGATCGGCCAGCGCATCCAGCTGCGAGGCATCGATGGGCACATTGCGCACCTTGGGTTCGCGCGCCGTGCCGGCATTGCCCGGTGCCACCAGCACCTCGGTGACACGCGGCGACTGCGCGCATTTCCAGGCCAGCGCATGTTCGCGTCCGCCGCCGCCGATGATCAGGACCTTGTATGTGCCCACGCGTGCCTCAGTGACGGAAATGGCGCATGCCGGTGAAGAGCATGGCAAGCCCTGCTTCGTCGGCTGCCGCGATCACCTCGGCATCGCGCAGCGAGCCGCCCGGCTGGATCACCGCAGTGACACCCTGCGCGGCGGCAATCTCCACGCCGTCGCGGAAGGGGAAGAAGGCATCGGAGGCCATCACCGCGCCGCGCACGGTAAGACCTGCATCCTCGGCCTTGATGGCGCCGATGCGGCTGGAATAGACGCGGCTCATCTGGCCTGCACCCACGCCCACGGTGGCCTCATCGCGCACGAACACGATGGCATTGGACTTCACGAACTTGCACACACGCCAGGCGAAGGCCAGGTCGCGCAGTTCGTTGGCAGTGGGCTGGCGACGCGTCACGCACTTCAGCCCGGCCACGTTGACGCTGCCGGCATCACGGTCCTGCACCAGCACGCCGCCGCCGACGCTGCGCAGTTCGCGCTCGGCCACGGCCTGCTGGCGCAGCGGCCCGGTGATGAGCACACGCACATTGGGCTTGCCTGCCAGCGCCTCGGCGGCGCCCGCGAGCAGCTCCGGCACCACCAGTACCTCGACGAACTGTCGTTCCAGGATCAGCTGCGCCGTGGTGGCATCCAGCGGCCGGTTGAAGGCGATGATGCCGCCGAAGGCGGAGGTGGGGTCGGTCCGGTACGCCAGCTCATAGGCCTCGCGCACGCTGGCTGCCACCGCAACACCGCAGGGATTGGCATGCTTCACGATCACGCAGGCCCCGCGCTCGAACTGCCGCACGCATTCCAGCGCGCAGTCCGCATCGGCGATGTTGTTGAACGAAAGTTCCTTGCCCTGCGCAAAGCGCGCGCCGGCAATGCTGTCGGCCGGCGCAGTGCCGCTGCGGTAGAACGCGGCGCGCTGGTGCGGGTTCTCCCCATAGCGCAGCGGCGCGATGCGTGTCAGGCCAACGCCGAGTTCGGCCGGGAAGGACTCAACGCCGTGCTGGCTGCCCAGCCACTGGGACACCAGCGAGTCGTACACCGCCGTGTGCGCGAACGCCTTCGCAGCGAGCCGCGAGCGGAAGGGCAGGCGCGTGCCGCCACCGGCTTCATCAAGCTCGGCCAGCAGCGCCGCATAGTCGGCCGGGTCGACCACCACGGTCACATCTGCATGGTTCTTGGCCGCGCCGCGCAGCATGGCGGGGCCGCCGATGTCGATGTTCTCCACCGCATCGTCATATGCCACGTCGGGCTTCGCGATGGTGGCCGCAAAGGGATAGAGGTTCACCACCAGCAGATCGATGGGCGCAATGCCCTCACGCTGCATCACCGCGTCGTCGGTGCCACGGCGGCCCAGCAGCCCGCCATGGATCTTCGGGTGCAGTGTCTTCACCCGCCCGTCCATGATCTCCGGGAAGCCGGTGTGGCTTGCCACCTCGGTGACTTCGAGGCCTGCCCCGGCCAGCAGCTTCGCCGTGCCACCGGTGGAAAGCAGTGCCACGCCCCGCGCGGCCAGCGCGCGGGCGAGTTCGATCAGCCCGGTCTTGTCAGAGACCGACAGGAGCGCACGGCGGACCGGCAGATCCAAAGCCCGCCCTCAGGCCGACAGGCCGAACTGCCGCAGCTTCTTGCGCAGCGTGCCGCGGGTGATGCCGAGGATCACCGCCGCCTGGCTCTGGTTGCCGCTGGCGTAATCGAGCACGGTGCGGAACAGCGGCTCTTCGACCTCGCGCAGCACCAGGTCGTACAGGCGCGCCGGGCGATGCCCGTTGAGGTTGGCCAGGTAGTCGGAAAGTGCGCGCTCGGCGTGGTCGCGCAGGGGCAGGTCGCGTGGTCGGGGAGGCGGGGCGGTGGGCTTATGCGCAGGCAGCGGTCTGGCAACCTTCTTCGTTGTCCTGCTCACAGCACTCATTCACACACTCCCGATCAGTCTTTTTGTTGTTGTCGAACCGTTCCGCTGTCGCGGCCCACTCGCCAAAACATCGCGCCACCACCGAATGCTGGACCGACGAGTTCTCTGCGGCCATCAGTTCTGGCCGGAATGAAACCGTGTCGGTGTGCTGCTGGCAGTACCAGCCGAGGTGCTTGCGCGCGATCCGTACGCCGGCCGCTTCACCATGGAATGCGTACAGCGCCGTGATGTGTTCAAGGATGATGTCTCTGACTTCACTGCGCAAGAGCCGTGTCGGCATGGTGCCGTTTTCCAGAAAAGAATTGACATCACGGAAGATCCATGGCGAGCCGTGCGCGCCGCGACCGATCATCACGCCGCTTGCGCGCGTGAAATCGAGCACACGTCCCGCTTTTCCGGCGCTGTCAATATCTCCGTTGGCAATTACGGGAATGCGCGCGCGAGCCGCGATTTCGCGGATCGTCGCGTATTCGGCCTCGCCCTCGTAGAAGTCCGCGCGCGTGCGGCCGTGCACCGCGATGGCCTGCACGCCCGCTTCTGTTGCGATGCGTGATATCTCCACGCCATTGACATGCTGCCGATCGATGCCCGTCCGGATCTTCACCGTCACCGGCACGTTGACTGCGCCAACCACCGCGCCCAGCAGTCGCCCCACCAGCGCCGGATCACCCAGCAGCGCCGAGCCACACAACTTGCCGTACACCTTCTTGGCCGGGCAGCCCATGTTGATGTCGATGATCTGCGCGCCAAGATCCACGTTGGCGCGCGCGGCATCGGCGAGCTGCACCGGATCGTTGCCGGCCAGCTGCACCACGCGTGGCTCGGGCTCGCCCTCGTGGTTCATGCGCTGGCGTGACTTGGCCGTGTGCCACAGCCGCTGGTCCGAAGTGATCATCTCTGAGGCGGCCAGCCCCGCGCCGAAGCGGCGGCACAGGATGCGGAAGGGACGGTCGGTGACGCCGGCCATTGGCGCCAGCACGGCCAGTGCCGGAATCCGCCAGGGGCCGATCTGGAAGCTCACGGTGCTGCGTCGTCGGTGCAGTGCAGGCTGCCGGTGCTGTCCGGCAGGCAGGGATGCACGGTGAAGCCGGCCACCCCGGCGGGCGCGGGCATCGACAGCTGCGCATCCAGCCGCTGTCCAGGCGGGATCAGCGCGGGCGCATCACCCAGCAGCCAGTCCCTGGGCGCCAGCTCGTGGCGGGCGAGCACATTTCCCCAGCGGTCACTGAGCACGGCGCGCAGCAATGGCGGCGGCTGGCCCCGGGGGGCCTCCTTGCGCACCGCCACCGCGGCGCGCAGCACCAGCGTGCGCGCGTCTCCGCTTGATTCCATGCCGCCGAGCTGGCCCATCTCGTAATTGTCCAGGTTCCAGGACGGATCGACAGTCATGCCGAACAGCGCATAGGCCTGCTGCAGCGGCCGCTCCAGCCATGGCACGGTTACCAGCGCATGGCGATTGTGGTGCACGTACTGGCCGGCCAGCAGCAGCACCAGCAGCCCCGCAGCGACATGCCAGAGGCGGCTGGTGCGTGGCGGATTGCCCAGCGCCTCGTCGGCGTCGAATTCGCCCTCCGGCGCGGCAGCGGGCGGAATGGACAGGGCGGGCGCCGGACCCGGACGACCACGCGATTCGTCTTCGAGCAGGATATCGATGGGCTGGCTGGTGGCCTGGCGGATGATGTCGCGCGCCACCTCGTCATCTGAGGCGTCTTTCGCGCCATCGTCGGCCGCATCGTTTGCTGCCGGCGCGGGCTCATCCTGCAGTGCCAGCTGGTCAGGCCGGATGCGATCGCCTTCCAGCACCAGGCTGCGGTACTGCCCGGTCACATGCGTCTCGACCACCTCCACCTCGTCGAAGGGGCCGAACGCGGAGTCATCCTCCGTCTCCCGTCCCGGCAGAGGCGGCAATGGCTCCTGCTCGTCGAGCGCGGGAATGGACATGGTGCCGCGCGCGGCATCTTCCGGCTGGCTGTCGGCCGGTCCCTCGGACAGCGTGAGCAAGGCGTTGAACACCTTGTCGCAGCGGCCGCAGCGCACGAAACCCTGGCCGATGCGCAGGTCTGCCGCGCTCACCGCCAGCTGTTGCCGGCAGTTGGCGCAGGTGGTCACCATCAGGCTCATGGCTTGCGCCCCGCCAGCGCACTCCAGCCATCGCGCTCGGCGAATACGGCAAGCTCCAGCCAGGGTGCAAAGCCCACGCGCACCTCATGCACCTGCTGCTTCAGGATGCCGGCGAGGACCATCTGCCCACCTGGCGCCAGATGCGCGCACAGGCGCGGCGCGAGTTCAACGAGCGTGCCGGCGAGGATATTGGCGACCACCACATCCACCTCCGTGGGCAGGGTAGCAGCCTCCTCATGCACGCGCACCAGCGCGCCGACTGCGTTGGCGGCGGCATTGTCACGCGTGGCGATCAGCGCCTGGGGATCGATGTCGAAGGCATCCACTCCGGCTGCACCCAGCCGCGCGGCGGCCACGGCCAGCACGCCCGACCCGCAGCCGTAGTCGATCACGCGCGCACCGGCCGCCAGCCGCGCATCCAGCCAGGTGAGGCACAGCGCAGTGGAAGGATGCGTGCCGGTGCCGAAGGCGAGGCCTGGATCCAGCCGCACCACCACCGCCTCGGGATCCTCCGGCGGTGATTCATGGTGGGGCACGATCCACAGCCGCCGCCCGAAGCGCATGGAGTGGAAATCCTTCAGCCATTCTCGCTCCCAGGCGCGGTCGGCCACATGGCCGGCCTGGATGTGATCTGCGGGAATGCCCAGCGCAGCG
>JALYWF010000180.1 GCA_030852845.1 Pseudomonadota bacterium | reverse complement strand
CAGTTCCGCCAGCGCATCGGCGCCATGCTGCCGCGCCCCTTCGGTGACATGCCGGCCAGCTTCCGCGAGCTGGGTCCCAGCTACCGCGCCGGCAATCCCGACGGCGTGAAGGAATGGGAAGCCCTGGAGCAGGCTGCGCGGCCCGCGGCTGCGCCGCCGCTGAAGGCGCGTAACCCGCTGCCCTGGAGCGCCATCGAGTCCATCCGCACGCCGGCGCTGCTGATCGCGGGCGGCGCCGACCTCTACATGCCGGTGCCGCTGGTGCTGGAATACGCCGCCCACCTGCGTGATGCGCGGGTCGTGGTCATCGCCGAGTCCGGCCATTCCGCCTACTGGGAACAGCCCCTGGCATTCAACCAGGTCCTGCTCGACTTCCTGAAACGCAATCGTGGCCGGCGCTCACGCGGCGGTGCCGGAGGCCGGGGCTAGCTTGCGCGGCCGGATGGGAAAACTGCTGCGCCTCCTCGGCGCCGTGTCGCTCGAACGCCGCATCTTCCTCGTGGCCGCCGCCAGCCTGCTGCCGCTGGCCGTGCTGTTCAGCATCACGCTGCTCGATGCAGCGAAGGAACAGAAGGCGCGCCTGCTCGATGCCCATTTGCAGAATGCGCGCACCCTGGCTGCAGCCGTCGATTCGCAGTTCGAGAACGTCATCTCTGCGCTGGATGCATACGCATCCAATCCGCTGCTGGCGCAGGAAGATTTTGCAGGCTTGAGGCAGACATCCCTGCAACTGCTGGCACGCCAGCCGACGTGGCTGAACGTGGTGATAGCGACGCCGCAGGGGCAGCAGGTCATGAACGCCCGCGTCGGCACAGGGGATCTGCGCACGCAGCTGGCGCCCGACTTCGTACGGGAAGTCGCGGGCAGCGGCCGCCCCGCGATTTCCGACCTGGTGAGAAGCGAAACGCTGCAACGCGAGGTTCTCGCGGTGCACGTTCCCGTGGAAATCAGCGGACAGGTGCGCTTCGTGGTGACCGCGGTCATTGCGCCTGAATCCCTGTCGAACCTGGTAATGCTGCACCCGGTAGCCGAGGGCGGCGTGGTCACCATCGCCGATCGCAATCATCGCGTCGTCGCGCGCTCGCGCGACATTGACCAATGGCTGGGTCGCTCGGCCACGGGGCCGCTGCTGGAGCGACTGCAGGCCGGCGATGCAGACGGCATGCTCGCTGCTGCCACGCTGGACGGTGCGGCCGTGTACTCGGCATACCACCGGTCGGAATTTTCCGGCTGGACCGTGGTGGTGGGATTGCCTCGCCATGTGATCGATGCACCGCTGCGGTGGACCTCGCTGGAGTTCGGCGCATCCATCGTGGTCTCCGTGCTGCTGGGCCTGCTGGTGGCCTCCCGCGTGGGTCGAACCATCGTCAGCCCGATGCGTGAGCTGGAATCCTCCGCGGCCAGCGTGGGACGCGGCGAGGCCCCCCTGATGCCCCAGACCGGCTTGCTGGAAGTGCGACGCGTGGGGCAGGCGCTGGTGTCTGCGCATGTGGAAAGACAGCATGCACTCGAGCGCGAGCGCGAAGCACGCCAGGTGGCCGAGAGCGCCAGCCGCGCAAAGGATGAATTCCTGGCCATGCTGGGCCATGAGCTGCGCAATCCGCTGGCCGCCATCACCACCGCGGCACGCCTGCTGGAGCAGGGCCGCGACGGATTGCCACCCTCACAGGCGAATGCGGCTGCGATCGTCTCGCGCCAGGCGCGGCACCTGGCGCGCATGACTGATGACCTGCTGGATGCCGGGCGCGTCGCCCTTGGCAAGGTGGTGCTCTCGCGCAGCAGGATGAACCTGGCGCATTCGGTCGAGACCGCGATGGCCTCGCTGCGCAACAGCCGGCAGCTGGTGTACCACGACGTGTCCGTGCGTGCCGAGGAGGTGTGGATCGACGGAGACGCCACGCGCATCGACCAGATCATCCTCAACCTGGTGACCAACGCCATCAAGTACACGCCGCAGGGCGGTTCCATTCGCGTGGAGGCATTTCGCGCGGGCCCCGAGGCCGTGCTGCGCGTGAACGACACGGGCATCGGACTGGAACCGCAGCTGCTGGCGCACGTGTTCGACCTGTTCGTGCAGGGCGAGCAAACGATGGACAGGTCGCAGGGTGGTCTGGGCATCGGCCTCACGCTGGTGCGCAGGCTGGCGGAATTGCACGGCGGTTCAGCGGAGGTGGAAAGCCCCGGTCCGGGTCGCGGCGCCACATTCACCGTCAGGCTGCCAGCCGCGGACCCAGGGGTCGCGCCGCCTGCCCCGGGCCGCAGGCATGCGGTGACGCCGCTGCGCATTGCGCTGGTCGAAGACAATGAAGATGTCCGTACCGGCCTGCGCCATCTGCTCGAACTGGACGGCCACACCGTGCTCGAAGCCGCTGACGGTCAGTCAGGGCTGCAGCTGGTGCTTTCTGAGCCGCAGCTGGATGCAGCCTTCATCGACATCGGATTGCCTGGCATGGACGGTCTGCAACTTGCGCGGACGGTTCGCCAGGCAGGCGGCCGCCGTGAGTTGCTGCTGGTTGCGATAACCGGCTACGGGGCCGAGCGGGACAGGGCGCGTGGCATGGAGGCCGGATTCGACGCCTACCTGGTCAAGCCCATTGACCAGGACGCACTGCGGAGCCTGCTGGAGAAGAAGCGCTGAGGCGTCGACCGGTCGGCTAGGGCTGCGCCTGGATGACAGGCAGCACCAGGCGCGACAGGCCGGCACCGCGGCGTACCGTCCACACGGGTTTGCTGCCGCCGCCTGGATGCAACGCGAAGCTCGGTGCATCGGCACCGGCAAGCGACAGCCTGATGCGGTGCCCCGCGCGAAACACCCAGGCAGTGGGTAGCAGGTCGAAGTGGTAGGTGCGTACCTGGCCATTGGCCAGCGGGTTGTCCACGTAGTCGGCGCGTGTAAAGCCGTGCCAGGGCAGTTCAGGCCGCACGCGCACCGTACCTGCCGCGCCTGCGATGATCTCCTGCACCGGCTTCTCCCCGGGATAGTTGAGCCGCAACTGCCCCTCGGTCACCAGCAGCGAGCGGCCATCCGGACCCACATCTTCCAGGTAGGCAAAGAGGTCGCCGTTGGCGGCAGTCGATGACAGCGTCACTGTGACAAGCGGATGGCCAGTCACCTCCATGTCGGCCGCCAGGGGCGCGGTGCTGTACTGCAGGCGCCGCGCAGCCCCATCCAGCGACAGGGGTTCGCGTGCACCGGAAACCCCGAAGTTCCAGCGGCTGGCACCTTCGGAGCGTGCGTCAGCGGCGAGATCCACCTCATGGCGGTCAGATCCCCTCGCACCGGGCGTGGTGGAGAGCTGCCCGCCAGCGGCGAAGTGGTAGGTGAGGAGGCTTTGCCGTGCCAGCGGCCACTGCGCCTCGTCACGCCAGCCCTTGTTCATCACATACAGGCGTATCGGCGGGCGCTTGTCGAAGCCATTGTCGATGCCGCGCACGTAGCGGTCGAAGAATGCCAGCTTCTCGCGGTTGAGCATCTCGTGCGTGGAGGTGCGGTCGTCGAAGAGGCGGAAGTAGGGGCCCGCTCGGTAGAGCTCCTCGGCGTTGCCAGCGGGGAAACCACCGTGTCCGGTCGGCGCCATCATCAGGTAGGTGGGCGTGTGGCCTGCCAGCGTGGCATGCCACATCACCGTGTCGCGGGCGTGGTAGTCATACCAGCCACCACGGTTGTAGACCGCAATGCCCGAAGCAGCGATGCGCTGCGCACGTTCGCCCGGATCCATGTCGCGGTAGTCCCAGGCGGTGCCGGCCAGTTTCGAATCGCGCCATGGGGCCGCGGCGAGGATCTCCACCGTGAGGTTGGAGTTGGCCACGTGCGCACGCGTGGCCTCGAAATAGATGTGCTGGCGTGGCGAGCCGTCGCGGTACGTGGGTTCCGCATCATCGAGGAAGCTGCCGCTGCCATCTCGGTCGATGGGGATCTCGTCGGCCAGCTCGCCGTCGCCGTCCTCGTCGATCACCGGCGCGGAGGGCAGGCGAGGGCGCTGCGCCTCCGGTTCGTAGAAGTTCTGGTCGTCGCGCACGATGGAGGCCGTGGCGAACGACGACAGGGCGACTACCTGGATGCCGCCCGGATGGAACATCGACGTGTAGTCATCGAAGCCGGCGATCTCGGGAAAGATGGCGCGCAGCGCTGCCGGCCGCTCGGCAGCCGTCGCGTACTGCGAGAAGCCCTGGTAGGAAGAGCCGACCATGCCAACCCGGCCGTCGCTCCAGGACTGGGCGGCAAGCCAGTCGACCAGTGCCTTGCCGTCGCGTCCGATCTGCGGCCCGCGGTCCAGCACGCGGGTACCGAAGGAGGCCCCCGATCCGCGCATCTCCGCCGCGGCCAGCGCGTAACCCTGCGCAGTAAAGAAGGCCAGGTCCTCTTCGGACCAGGCGGGCGTCAGGCGTCCGGTGGCCGGATCGATGCTTTCACGATGTCCCGGCATGTACCACAGCAGTACGGGAAAACGGCTGTCAGCTGCGGCGTCGGCCGGCGTGTATAGCGT
>JALYWF010000176.1 GCA_030852845.1 Pseudomonadota bacterium | reverse complement strand
GGGCGGCATGCCGGACACGTCCAGCAGCAGGCTGGGCAGGCGGGCCCGGATCAGGAAAGCCAGTTCCGGTTTCGACAGGGGCTGCAGCATCGCGTACTCCGCGGATCGACGACCAGTCTTGTCGGGGACGCCCGGTCCGTACATCGGATGAAAGTGCGGCTGGCGCGGCGCGATTTCCTACAACCGCCTTGAGGCCCGCCGCAGCCCCTGCGAAGCTTGGGCCATGTGCTACAGCAGCCAGATCGAGTCCGCCTACCACCGCTACCTCAGGGAAACGGGCGCGGAGATGGACCTGGAGCAGTTCACCGAGATCTATGGTTTTTCGGCCACCGACAGCACCGTGCGCATCCCGCGCGCAGTGGACCGCTGGTTCGATGCCCCCGACAGCGAGGCGGGGCGGCGAATCCAGGCCCTGATCGGGGAACGCAACGCCGCCATGACCGCAAAACTCACGACGGAAATCTTCCGCCAGCGCCGGCGCCTGGCTGATGCCGAACGCGCCCTGGCCACCCGGCCGACGAAGAAGGCGGCCGAGGACCAGCGCATCGCCACCTCGAAGATAGAGCAGTCGTTGCGCCGCCTGCCGCTGTACCAGGGCACCGCGCCCACCGCGCTGGATGACCGCATCTTCCCCTTCCACTACGCACCCATCGTCATCGCGGAGAACGGCCGACGCGTGCTGCGCCTGGCCCGCTACCACTGCCGGCAGGCACACCAGCCCGCCAGCATCGACAAGGAGCGCGATGGCCTCTACAACGCGCGCCGCGACAACCTGGAGCGCTTCTGGCGACGCGAGTTCGGCAGCTCGCATGCGCTGCTGCTGGCCTGGTCCTTCTTCGAGAACGTGAAGCGCGAGGGGCGCAACGTGGTGCTGCAGTTCAGGCCGCGTCCGTTGCAGCTGATGCGCATCGCCTGCCTGTATGCCTCATGGACCGACCCCGCCGACGGGCGGAAGCTGCTGTCGTTTGCGGTGGTGACGGATGCACCGCCGGAAGAGATCGCGGCAGCCGGCCACGACCGCTGCCCGGTAAACCTCACCGCGGCGGCGGCCGAGCAGTGGCTGGCGCCGCAGGGGCAACCAGCCAGCGCCTTGCAGGCACTGCTGGATGAGCGCGAGCGGCCCTACTACACGCACGAAGTGCTGGCGGCATAGGCCCGGGGAGAACAGTGCGTTTCAACGGGCTGGACCTGAACCTGCTGCTGGCGCTGCAGGTGCTCCTCGAAGAGCGCAACGTCACGCGTGCCGCGCGGCGGCTGAACATCAGCCAGCCGGCGATGAGTGCGGCACTGAGCCGGCTGCGCGAGTACTTCCAGGACGACATTCTCGTGGCGCAGGGCAAGGTGATGCATCCCACTGCGCAGGCCCAGGCACTGGCAGGACCGGTGCGCCAGTTCCTCGCCGACCTCGACGCGCTGCTCACCCGCGCGGCCACGTTCGACCCGGCCATCACCCAGCGCACCTTCCGCCTCGTGGCATCCGACTACATCACCACGTCGGTGCTTGCGCCCCTGTGCCGCCGCCTGGCCGGCAGCGCCCCGCGCATCCGGCTGGAGATGATGCTGCCCAGCGAGGAGGCCGCGCAGCTGGTGATGGAAGGCCAGGCAGACCTGATCATCACGCCCGAGGACTTCATGGATCCGGACCAGCCGGCCGAACTGCTCTGCGAGGAGCCGCAGCTGGTGGTGGGATGGCAGGGCAACCCGGCGCTGGCCAATGGCCTCAGCGAGGCGGACTTCAATGCACTGGGCCATGTCGCCGTGCACGTGGGCAGCAACCGCGCGCCTTCTTTCGCGGACCGACAGCTGGAGCGCATGGGCAGCCCCCGCCGCATCGAGCTGACCTGCGGCGCGTTCACGCTGGTGCCCTGGCTGATCTGTGGCACCGCCCGCATCGCGGTGATGCACGCACAGCTGGCGCGGCTGCTGGCCATGCAGTTCCCGCTGGCGCTGGCGCCATTGCCCTTCGAATTCCCCGTGATGCGCGAGATGATCCAGTACCACCGTACGCGCGAGGCCGACGAGGGCCTGCAGTGGCTGCGCTGCGAGCTGCGCGCGGCTGCTGCCGAAATGCCGTCATAACCCCCGTGGATGATCGCCAATCCGTTTAATTGCTTGTACTCCCGGCCGGCTCTCCGCCTATGCTGCTCGATTCCAGCAGGCCTTGGTAGGACGCAATGCGTGACTTGTCCATCCTCGTCATCGGCGGGGGGATCGGCGGACTGACGGCAGCCATTGCGCTGCGCCAGCGCGGCTTTGCCGTGCACATCATCGAGAAGGATCCCGCCTGGTCTGTCTACGGGGTGGGCATCATCCAGCAGGGCAATGTGCTGCGCGCGGCCGGCCAGCTTGGCGTGCTCGACCAGTACATCGGCGGCGGTTTCGGTTTCGATGCCGTGGAGGTGTTCGCTCCCAACGGCATGAAGGTGGCCCGCGTGCCATCGCACCGGCTGCTGCCCGACCGGCCGGCGAACCTCGGCATCAGCCGCCGTACCTTGCAGAAGGTGCTGGGAGACAACGCCATCTCGGCCGGCGCCACCGTCCGCCTGGGCGTCACCGCCACCGACATCGACAATGGCGGCGGGCGCGCCGACGTGGGATTTTCCGACGGGTCGCGCGCCACCTACGACCTGGTGGTGGGTGCCGACGGCGCCTATTCGGCCACGCGTTCCTGGCTGTTTCCCGAGGTGGCGCCGCCGGCCTTCACCGGCCAGGCAGTGTGGCGCTACAACCTGCCGCGCCCGGACGATGTAACAACGCTGCAGGCCTACAACGGCCCCATCGGCGCCGGGCTGGTGCCCATCAGCCAGCACCTGATGTACCTGTACCTGACGACGCCCGAGCCCGACAGGCCGCATTACCCGACCGCGGGGCTGGCGGCCGAGATGCGCGCGCGCACCGAGCGCTGTGCGCCGGCCATCCGCGCGCTGGCTGACGGCATCGCCGACGATGCAGAAGTGGTGTACCGGCCGCTGGACTGGCTGCTGCTGGATGGTCCCTGGCATCGCGGGCGCGTAGTGCTGCTGGGCGACGCCGCACACACCACCACGCCACACCTGGGGCAGGGCGCCGGCATGGCCATCGAGGACAGCCTGGTGCTGGCCGATGAGCTGGCCAGGCACGGCGACATGGAATCCGCGCTGGGCGCCTATCGTGCGCGGCGCTTCGAGCGCTGCGCGTGGATCGTGCGCGCCAGCCTTTCCATCTGCCTGGGGCAGCTGGGCAAGGGGCCGCCCGTGGACAACGCGCGCGCCACCTCCGAGATGTTCAACGTGACGGCACAGCCGATCTGAGCGGGAGAGCAACATGAGCCGTGTGACCGAGATCCGCCACGTGGGGTACGGCGTGACGGAGTTCGATGCCGAGAGCGAGTTCTACGGTACCAAGTGGGGACTGCAACAGGTGGCCGCCGAGGGCGACATGGCGTGGTTCCGCGCAGAGGGCCACGATGAACCCTTCGTGGTGCGGCTGCGGCGCTCCGATGCGAACCACCTCGATGTGATTGCACTGGCTGCCGACAGCCGCGCGGACGTGGACGTGCTGCAGGCCCGCGTGGCCGCCGTCAACTGCCGCATCATCCATGCGGCGCAAGCGCTCAACGGACCCGGCGGCGGTTATGGATTCCGTTTCTTCAGCCCCGACGGACTGCCCTTCGAGATCTCCAGCGACGTGGCGCGCGTGCCCGCCCGCAGCGTGGAGCGCAACGAGGGCATCCCCGTGCGCATCAGCCACATCGTGCTGCATTCCCCGAAGCAGGCGGAGGCAGTGGCGTTCTTCACCAGCGTGCTTGGCTTCCGCGTGAGCGACTGGCTGGGGGAGTTCATGTGCTTCCTGCGCTGCAATAGCGCGCACCATCGCCTGGCCATCCTGCCCGGCCCGGCCTGCCTCAACCATGTCGCCTACGACATGCACGGCATGGACGGCATGATGCGCGGCATTGGGCGGCTGAAGAAGTTGGGCGTCGACCTGCGCTGGGGACCGGGCCGCCACCTGGCCGGCGACAACACCTTCAGCTACTTCGTGACGCCCGGCGGTTTTGCCGTGGAATACACATCCGAGCTCGAAGTGGTGGACTTCGAGCACCACAAGGATCGTGTGTACCAGCCGGGCCCTGGCGTGATGGACCAGTGGGGCAGTGGCGTGGGCGGGCCGCAGACCATGCCGCATCCCGCGCCGGATCCGCGCCTGTTCCAGCCTTCGCCGGTCTGACGCCATGGCGCTGTTCGAGTACTTCCCGAACTACATCTGGAACCTCTCGGTGGCGATGGCCATCGAGAGCGGTGGCCAGATCGGCGAGATCATCGACATGTGCCAGCCCATCCGCGACGCCGCGGCCAGCGGTGCCGATGCCGGCACGCCGCAGTTCATGGCGCAGTGGGTGGCGGTGGCCGATCGCCTGATCGGCCTGGCACAGGAAGATGAGGAGCGCGACCGCGGATTCTCCGCATCCGCGAAGCTCGAGCGTGCCGCGCTGTACCTGCTGGTGGCCGAGCGCATGCAGGCACAGGGTTCACCGGGGCGTGAAGCCACCTATGTGCGCGCGCGGGCACAGTTCGACAAGTCCACCACGCTGGGCCAGCTGAATCGCGTGCGGGTGGAGATTGCGCTCGACAAGGGCACGATGCCGGCGCTGTACACGCGTGCGCCGGGTGCTGGCCGCAAGCCGGTGGTGGTCTATTGCAATGGCCTCGACAGCTGCAAGGAGCTGCTTTACTGGTCGCGCCTGCCCGAGGCACTGGCGCGCCGCGGCGTCTCCACGCTGTGCGTGGACCAGCCCGGCACCGGCGAGGCGCTGCGCCTGCAGAAGCTGCCGGTGGATCCGCGGGCCGAGAGCTGGGCGTCCAGGGCCGTGGACTGGCTGCAGCAGCGCGACGACGTCGATGCCGCGCGCATCGGCATGACGGGTATTTCCCTGGGTGGCCATTTCGCGCCGCGGGCTGTGGCCTATGAGCCGCGTTTTGCGGCCGGGGCCGTCTGGGGCGCCAACCACAACTGGGCCGAGGTGCAGCAGCGGCGGCTGCAGCGCGAGGGCGAGAACCCGGTGCCGCACTACTGGGCGCATGTGCGCTGGGCCTTCGGCGCGGCAGACATGGCGCAGTTCCTCGAGCGCGCGAAGGAAATGACGCTCGAGGGCCACCTGCATCGCATCCACGTGCCCTTCCTCGTCACCCATGGCGAGAAGGACCGGCAGATTCCCCTGGATTACGCGCACCAGACCTATGCGCAGCTGGTGAACAGCCCGGGGCGTGAGCTGAAGATATTCACTGCGCGCGAGGGCGGCGTCGAGCATGTGGGCGCGGACAACATGGCCTTCGCACGCGACTACATCGCCGACTGGTTCGCCCACCAGCTGGGCGGTCACACCGGCTGAGGAGCAGCGATGAAGGAAGCCCCTGTTCGGCGCGTCGTGACCGGGCATGACCGGGAAGGGCGCGCCATCATCCAGGAAGACCGCGCCGTACCACGTGTGCAGCGCATTGGCGGCGAGCATGGCCCGCTGTTCTTTGAAGTGTGGAATACGCGCGCGACACCTGCACGCATCGACCGCGATTCGGGCGAGCCGCCGGAAGAGGGCATCCAGCTGGCGCCGCCCAGGCGCGGCACGCGAATCCGCGTACTCGACATCCCGCCCGATGACGCCAGCTTCGAGTCCCTGACGCCGGAACAGATCAAGGCGCATTTCGCCGAAGTCGCCGCGGCGGATGCGCCGGCGCAGGCGCAGGCCAGTGGTGGTGCGCGCCATGCCTTCATGCATCGCACCGAGACCATCGACTACGGCATCGTGCTCGAGGGCGAGGTCACGCTGATCATGGACGTGGGCGAGACCGTCGTGCGCGCCGGGGACATCGTGGTCC
>JALYWF010000113.1 GCA_030852845.1 Pseudomonadota bacterium | reverse complement strand
ATTGACGGCTACGCCGGCCCGGCGGCGTGCGACCCGCGATATGATCCGCGCACCATCAACCTGAAAGACCTTCTTTCGCCCGGAATACTTCCTTGACCTCCGACTCCGACGCCAGCCACAGGGCGGCAGGCTCCCCGCGCATCATTCCGCGCGCCGGGCATCCGATCTCCCGCCGCCAGATCTCTTCCAACGCACTGCGTGTGCTGTATCGCCTGCGGGAAGGGGGTTACCAGGCCTTCCTTGTCGGTGGCTGCCTGCGCGACCTGATGATCGGCGTGGCGCCCAAGGACTTCGACGTCGCCACCAGCGCACGGCCGGAAGAAGTGAAGCGGCTGTTCCGCAATTGCCGCCTCATCGGGCGGCGCTTCCGCCTGGCACATGTGTTCTTCGGGCACGAGATCATCGAGGTGGCCACGTTCCGTGCCGCGAGCGCGCCGCTGCCCGGCGAGGAAACCGAAGACGACCCGGACATCCTGCTGGAAGTTGGCGCCAGCGAAGACACCCCGGAGAGTGAGGCCGAGGAGGATGCCGCGCGCGAGCGCGATGCCAGCCTCGATGTAGAAGTGGAGGCGCCGCTGCCGGCGGAAACCGAAGGCGGCGCGCCGGTGGGCGACCGGCTGCTGGACGAAGGCGGCCGCATCCTGCGTGACAACACCTACGGCACCATAGAAGAAGACGTGTGGCGGCGCGATTTCGCCTGCAACGGGCTCTACTACAACATCGAGGATTTCTCGCTGTGGGATTACGTGGGCGCGGTGGAGGACATCCAGGCACGCCGCCTGCGGCTCATTGGTGACCCCGGGCAGCGCTACCGCGAGGACCCGGTGCGCATGCTGCGCGCGGCACGTTTCGAGGCCAAGCTGGGATTCTCGCTCGACCCGGACACCGAGGCCCCGGTGGCGGAGCTGCGGCACCTGCTGACCGAAGTGCCTGCGGCGCGGCTGTTCGACGAGACCCTGAAGCTCTTCCTCACCGGCCACGGCGTGCGCTCGCTCACGGTGCTGCGTCGTCGCGGCCTGCTGGCGGTGCTGTATCCGGCGGTGGAGCGCGCGCTGGCGGAACATCCGGGCAGCGACGTGGAGCGCCTGCTGGAGGCTGGCCTCGCCAACACCGACGAGCGTGTGCAGGCCGGCAAGTCGGTGACGCCGACCTTCCTCTTCACCCTGCTGCTGTATGGACCCATTGCGGCCTACATCGGGCGGCAGCCGCAGGAGATGTGGAGCGACGTGGGCACCATCCTCGATGGCTGCGATGTGGCACTGCGCGAGACGCAGCGGCGGGTGACCATCCCCAAGCGCTTCTCGCTGGGTGTGCGCGACATGTTCGCGCTGCAGCCGCAGCTGGAGCAGCCACGCAGCCGCCGGGTGCTGCGGCTGATCGAGCAGCCCCGGTTCCGTGCGGCCTTTGACCTGCTGCTGCTGCGCGCACAGGTGGGCATGGCCTCGCAGCAGCTGGTGGACTGGTGGGCGGCGCTGCAGGCCGCCGACTCAGAGACGCGCATGCAGATGGTGCTTGCGCTGGAGGCCTCGCGCGGCCAGCGTGGTGATGGGGATGGCGATGGCGAAGGCGGCGAAGGCCGACCGCGCCGTCGTCGCCGGCGACGGCGGTAATCGCCAGGCATGGAGCAGGGGAGCGGGGTCTGGGTGCCGGCCTATGTGGGTGTCGGCAGCAACTTGGGCGATTCCCGGACGCGGGTGCGGGAAGCCTTCGGTGCGCTCGCCGGCCTGGCGCAGACCCGCCTCATCGCCCGTTCACGGCTGTACCGCACACGGCCATTCGGCCCGGTGCCGCAAGGGGATTTCATCAATGCTGTCGCCGGCCTGCTCACGCAGCTGGATGCGGCCGCGCTGCTCGAGGGCCTGCGCGGCATCGAGCGGGCCGCGGGCCGCGTGCGTGCCGAACGCTGGGGCCCGCGCACCCTGGACCTGGACCTTCTGGTGTTCGGTGCCCAGCAGCTGCAGACGGCAGAGCTGACCGTGCCGCACCCGGGCATCACCGCGCGGGGCTTCGTGCTGGCGCCTCTTCACGATGTCGCCCCGACGCTGGATGTGCCCGGCGCCGGTCGCGTCGAGGTGCTGCTGCGCCAGCTGGCTGATGACGGCATCGCCGAAGTGATCGACGCATGACGCCTGTGATGCCGCACCGGTACCTCGTGGTCGAGGGCGCCATCGGCGTGGGCAAGACCAGCCTCGCGCGCCGCCTTGCCGCCACGCTCAATGCACAGCTGGTGCTGGAGCAGGCGGATGAGAATCCCTTCCTCGAGCGTTTCTACCGCAATCCGCGCGTGGGAGCGCTGCCGGCGCAGCTCTATTTCCTGTTCCAGCGCGCGCAGCAGCAGGCCTCGCTCACGCAGCAGGACCTCTTCGGCACCGTGCGCGTGGCCGATTACCTGCTGGCCAAGGACGACCTGTTCGCGCGCATGACGCTGGACGACGAGGAATACGGGCTATATCGGCAGGTGCACGAGCGGCTGTCCATCGACGCGCCGCGCCCGGACCTGGTGGTGTACCTGCAGGCCCCGGTGGATGTGCTGCTCGACCGCATCGCGCGGCGCGGCATCACCCACGAGAGCCTGATCGACCGCGCCTATCTCACACGCCTCAACGAGGCCTATGCACGCTTCTTCCACGCCTATTCGGACAGCCCGCTGCTGATTGTGAATGCGGCCGGCATCGATCCGGTGGGCAATGACGCCGACTACGAGGAGCTGCTGGGCCAGATCAGCCGCACGGTGCGGGGCCGGCTCTACTACAATCCCCTCCGTCACAAGGGACTGTAAGCATGTACACCCAGCTGCAGCTGCGCGATGCGGCCCGCCAACCGGTGAGCCTGACCACGCTGAACCGCATGCGCGAGGAGGCTGAGCCCATCGCGGCGCTCACCTGCTATGACGCCAGCTTCGCGGTGCTGCTGGACCAGGCCAACGTCGACCTGGTGCTGGTCGGTGATTCCCTCGGCATGGTGATACAGGGCCATGACACCACCGTGCCGGTGACGGTGGACGACATGGTGTATCACACGCGCGCTGTGGCGCGCGGCAGCTATCGTCCCTTCCTCGTTGCCGACCTGCCGTTCATGAGCTACTCCTCGCCTGACGTGGCACTGGCCAACTCGGTGCGGTTGATGCAGGAGGGCGGGGCGCGCATGGTGAAGCTGGAGAGCGGCGCCGAGCAGCTGCGCATCGTCGAGGTGCTGGCCGGCCACGACATCGCGGTGTGCGCGCACCTGGGCCTGAAGCCACAATCCGTGCACAAGACCGGTGGTTTCCGCGTGCAGGGCAGGCAGAAGGATGCCGCCGAGCGCATCGTACGCGACGCGCGTGACCTGGAATCCGCGGGGGCGGACATCGTGCTGCTGGAATGCGTGCCCAACGAGGTGGGCCAGGCGGTGACCGAGGCGCTGCACGTGCCGGTGATCGGCATCGGGGCGGGCCCGGCGGTCAGCGGACAGATCCAGGTGCTGTACGACATCCTCGACATCACGCCGGGCCGCAAGCCGCGGTTCGTGCGCAATTTCATGAGCGGGGTCGACTCCCCGCTGGCCGGGGTCAGCGCCTACGTGCGCGCGGTGAAGCAGCGCGACTATCCCGCCGCCGAGCACTGTTTCTCCTGATGATCACCGTCGGGCGAATCGCCGACCTGCGCGAGGCGGTCAAGGCATGGCGCCTGGATGGCGAGCGTGTGGGCCTGGTGCCCACGATGGGCTCGCTGCACGAGGGCCACATGAGCCTGCTGACCACCGCGCGCCAGCATGCCGACCGCGTGATCGCCAGTGTCTTCGTCAATCCGCTGCAGTTCGGGCCCGGCGAGGATTTCGAACGCTATCCGCGTACGCCCGAAGACGACCAGCGGCTGCTGGAAAAGGCCGGCTGCGACATGCTGTTCCTGCCCTCCGTACGCGAGATCTATCCGGATGGCGGGCAGAGCGCCACCCGCGTGACGGTGGAATCCCTGTCGCAGATCCTGTGCGGACGCGTGCGGCCCGGGCACTTCGACGGGGTGGCCACGGTGGTGGCCAAGCTGTTCGGCATCGTGCAACCGGACGTGGCCGTGTTCGGCGAGAAGGACTACCAGCAGCTGGCCATCATCCGCCGCATGACCGCGGACCTGGACATCATGGTGCAGGTGGTCGGCGCCCCGACCGTGCGCGCGTCGGATGGCCTGGCGATGAGCTCCCGCAATCGCTATCTCACGCCCGCGCAGCGCGAGGTGGCCCCGCGCATCTACGCCACGCTGCGCGCCGCTGCCGAGCGCATGGAAGGAGGGGAGCGCGACTTCGCGCAACTTTCAGCCTGGGGCATGGCGGAGTTGCAGTCGGCCGGAATGACGCCGGACTACTTCGAGATCCGCGAGGGCGGCACACTGCGCGAGCCCGGCGAGGCTGCCCGCGAGCTGGTGATCCTCACTGCCGCGCGGCTGGGCAAGGCCCGGCTGATAGACAACCTGCGCGTCTGCCTGCACTGAGCCGGCCTGCGCATGCCGGCGGCTTGCCGGCTGCCCGTATACTGGGTTCATGCTGCTGCCACGGGAAATCCATACCGCAAGCCAGGTGAGGCAACTGGAGGCCTCGGCGCTGGTCGACGGGGTGACCGGCTACACGCTGATGAAGCGTGCCGGCGCTGCGGCGTTCTCGGTGCTGCGCCATCGCTGGCCCCTGGCGCGTGCGCTGGTGGTGGTCGTCGGGCCCGGCAACAACGGCGGCGACGGCATGGTGCTGGCGCGCCTGGCACACCAGGCTGGCCTCGACGTACGGGTGATGATGGTGGGCGATGCCGCCGCTGCGCGTGGCGAGGCACGCGAGGCCTTTGTCGATCTGCGCGCGGTGGGGCTTGAGCCACAGATGCTCGATCCGGTCGCGCTGGCCAAGGCAGACCTGGTGATTGATGCGTTGCTGGGCATAGGTGCCCGTGCGCCACTGGGGCCGGAACTGCAGGCGGCGATCGAGGCCATCAACAGCGCGGGCCGGCGTGTGTTTGCGCTGGATCTGCCCTCAGGGCTCGATCCGGATACCGGCCATGTGATGCCCGCAGTGCGCGCCACGGCCACGCTCACGTTCATCGCGCTGAAGCAGGGCATGTTCCTTGGCGAGGGCCCGGAACATTGCGGTGACCTGCAGTTCGATGCGCTGCAGGTGGCGCGCGCGCCCATCGAGCCGGCGCTGCGGCGCCTGGCCTACGACGTGCTCGCCGAGTCCATGTCGCCGCGTCCGCGACGCAGCCACAAGGGCCAGTTCGGTCGCGTGCTGGTCGTCGGCGGTGGCAAGGGCATGCCGGGTGCGGTGCGCCTGGCAGCCGAAGCCGCGTTGCGCGTCGGGGCCGGACTGGTGACCGTGGCCAGCCTGCCGGAACATCTGGCGGCCGTGACCGCGCCGCGCCCGGAACTGATGTTCTGCGCCCTGCACGATGCCAGCGACGTGACTGCCGCCATGGCCAATGCCGACGTGGTGGCGGTGGGACCGGGACTGGGTCGCGATGCCTGGTCCGCCGCCGTGCTCCAGGCGGTGCTCAACGCGCACATTCCCAACCAGCGCCTCGTGCTCGACGCCGATGCGCTGAACCTGATCGCGACAATGCCGGAGCCTCCGTGCCGGGACGACTGGGTACTCACTCCACATCCGGGCGAGGCCGCACGCATGCTGGGTGTGCCCGCGGCTGCAGTCGAGGAGGATCGCCTGGGTGCACTGCAGGCGCTGTGCCGCCGCTACGGCGGCATCGTCGTGCTGAAGGGCGCCGGCACCCTGCTCGGCGCCGCGGGCCAGGTGCCACGCCTTTGCGGCCATGGCAATCCCGGCATGTCGGTGCCCGGAATGGGCGACGTGCTCACCGGCGCGGTGGCCGGTTTCCTCGTGCAGGGCGAGCGACCTTTCGAAGCCGCGGCTGGCGCGGTATATGCCCATGCGGTGGCCGGCGACCACTGCGCACGCTCCGGCCTGCGCGGCATGCTCGCGCTGGAAGTGGTACAGGAACTGCGCGTGGTGCTGGCCCAGCTGCCATGACCGCGTGGATCGCGCTGCCTGATGAGTCCGCCACCGACGGATTCGCAGCGCGCCTGGCGCGCGCGTTGCCGGCTGCCACACCACCGCTGGTGCTCTACCTGCATGGTGACCTGGGCGCCGGCAAGACCACCCTGGCCCGCGGCATGTTGCGGGCGATGGGCGAGACCGGAGCCGTGCGCAGCCCCACCTATGCCCTGATGGCCGAATACCAGCCGGCGGGAATGCGCGTGCTGCACCTCGACCTGTATCGCCTGGATTCCCCGGATGACCTGCTCGCCCTGGGTCTGGCAGATCACCTGCCCGGCAGCACGGTATGGCTGATTGAATGGCCGGAGAAGGGTGCAGCCGGCCAGCTGCCGCCGGCGGATGCCGCGGTCTACCTCGAGCCTGTCGGGCACGCCCGCAGGGTGCGCATCGTGCCGAACTCCGCCAGCGGCGCTCGCTGGGCGGCGGCGGTCGCTGCAGACTCCAGATGATGAAAATGGCCTATCCCCATATTTTCATTGAAATTAAATAAAGCCAGCCGTAAAGTGCGGCGATGATCTCGCCCCGGCGTTCTCCCTGGTTGCTGGCCTTCTGCGCGCTGCTGGTGGCAGCGCCGCTGGCTGCGGCCACCTTGTTGCGACAGGCGGTACTGGTTGCGCCCGCTGATGATGGCGCGCGCCTGGAGCTTGACCTCTCCGCTGCGGCGTCGAAGCCGAAGGTCTTCACACTCTCCAAACCCCATCGGTTGGTCATTGACCTGCCGCGCACCAGTCTGGCGAAGGGCACCCGCCTTCCGGCAGCGGCGGGTCCGGTGCGGACGGTGCGCGATGGCGTGCAGTCCGGCGGCACGCTGCGCCTGGTGCTGGAACTGAAGCAGGGGATGTCGTGGAAGTCGCGCACCGAGGGCAACAGGTTCATTGTCGAGATGGGCCGCGCGCCGGCCGCATCTGCCGTTGCCTCCACCGCTGCGCCCGCACCCGCAGCTGCCGCAGCGGCGCCGGCCGTCGTCACGCCGGTGCGCGCGGAGCATGCGCCGCGCGATGCGGGCCGCGACGTCGTGGTCGCGATCGATGCCGGCCACGGCGGCGATGATCCCGGCGCCATCGGCAAGGGCGGCACGCGCGAGAAGGACGTGGTGCTGAAGATCGCGCAGGAGCTGGCGAAGCGCGTGAACGCGCAGCCCGGCATGCGCGCCTACCTCACCCGCAACGACGACCGCCGCATTCCGCTGCGTGAACGCACGCGACTGGCGCGCACCGCACAGGCCGACATCTTCATCTCCGTGCACGCGGATTCGGTTTCGCGCAGCGAGGTCACCGGCTCCTCGGTGTATGTGCTCGACGAAAAAGGCAAGTACAGCGAGGCAGCGCGCTGGCTGGCCGAGCAGGAAAACGCCGTGGACGGCGGGGCGGGCGACCGTGGTGATCGCGACGATCCGCTGGCCTCGGTGCTGGTGGACCTCTCGCAGACAGCCAGCATCGGCCTGAGCGCCGATGTTGCCCAGCAGGTGCTGGCGCAGCTGGACCGCGTCGGCACCATCCGCAAGACCAGGGTGCAGCGCGCACCTTTCGCGGTGCTGAAGTCCCGCGATACCCCCGCGCTGCTGGTCGAAACTGCCTTCATCTCCAATCCGGGCGAGGAGAAGAAGCTGCGCACACCGGCGCACCAGCAGGCCGTTGCCGACGCCATCTTCAAGGGTGTGCTGGAGTATTTCCGGCAAAGCCCGCCGGATGGCACGTATTTCGCGCGCGAGCGCGAGGAGCGCCGCCTGGTGGCTTCTTCTCCCTAGGAGAAGCCCTGAACCTTTAAGATCGCGGGCCTCATGGCCATCCGCGTTCTGCCCTCCCATCTCATCGACCAGATCGCCGCCGGCGAGGTGGTGGAGCGGCCGGCCTCCGTGATCAAGGAGCTGGTTGAGAACGCGCTGGATGCCGGCGCCACCCGCATCGACATCGAGATCGAGGCCGGCGGCGCGGGGCTGATCCGCGTGCGCGACAACGGCCATGGCATTGCGCCGGAGGAGTTGCCGCTGGCGCTCACCCGCCATGCCACCAGCAAGATCGCCGACCTCGATGACCTTGCAGCCGTGTCGACGCTGGGCTTCCGCGGCGAGGCGCTGCCCTCGATAGCCGCCGTGGCGCGCCTGCGACTGGCCTCGCGCCGACGCGGCGCGGTCGGCGCCAGCGAAATCACGGCAGAGGACGGGCAGGCAGGCGACATCCGTCCTTGCGCGCTGCCCGAGGGCACCGTGGTGGAAGTGCGCGATCTTTTCTTCAATGTGCCGGCGCGGCGCCGTTTCCTGCGCAGCGACGCCACCGAAGCGACACATGTGCTGCGCATGGTCGAGCGCCTGGCGCTGGCGCGTCCGGATGTGACGCTCCGCTATGCCAACAATGGCCGCGAGCAGCTGCGCGTTGCAGCGGCCACCGACGCGGCCGGAGAGCAGGTGCGGCTGGCCACCGTGATGGGCGAGGAGTTCGCATCCGGCTGCATGGACATCGACATCGCCGCCGGGCCGCTGCGCATCACCGGCTGGATGAGCCGACCCACCTTCGCACGCGCACAGGCGGATCTTGCGCACTGGTTCGTAAATGGTCGCGCGGTGCGCGACCGGTTGCTGATGAATGCGGTGAAGCTGGGTTATCGCGACGTGCTCTATGGCGGCCGCCACCCTGCATATGTGCTGCACCTGTCCATCGATCCGCGCGAAGTGGACGTCAATGCGCATCCGGCCAAGCAGGAGCTGCGCTTCCGCGAATCGCGCGGCGTGCACGATTTCATCTTTCGCGCCATCGGACGACGGCTGGCCGATACGCGTCCGGTTGAACAGGCCACGGCCGTGGACGCGCGGCCGGCACTTTCGCCACAGCCCGGCCGCGCATTCGATTTCGTCGCTGCGCCGCCATCGGTGCTGCATGCGTCGCAGACGGTGCCGGCCGCACGTGACAGCTGGGCCGTGCGCGAGGCCATGGAAGCGGCGACCGGGGAACTGCGTCCCCTGGGCACCGCGATCGCGCAGCTGCATGGCATCTACATCCTGGCGCAGGATTCCGCGGGACTGGTGCTGGTGGACATGCACGCCGGCCATGAGCGCGTGCTCTACGAGAAGCTCAAGCAGGACCACGCCGCACGGCAGGCCGAGGCGCAGCGGTTGCTGGAGCCGGTGACGGTTGCCTTGCCCGAGGCCATCGTTGATCGCGTGCTGGAGGAAGAGCAGGAGTGGTCGCGCTGCGGCTTCGAACTCACGCGCCTCGCCCCCGACCGGCTGGCCGTGCGCAGTGTGCCGGTGCTGCTGGCACGCCAGGACGTGGCGCAGCTGGTGCGCGACACGGCACTGGCTGTGGCCGGCGAGGAGGGCACACACCACGTCGAGGGCGCCGAGCATCACCTGCTGGCCACGCTCGCATGCCGCGGCGCCGTGCACGGCGGGCGCCGCCTGTCGCTGCTGGAGATGGACGCACTGCTGCGGCAGATGGAGCAGACCGAGCGCGCCAGCCAGTGCAACCATGGCAGGCCAACCTTTGCCAGGGTTGCGCTGTCCGAACTGGATCGCCTGTTCCTCAGGGGCCGGTGAATACACCGGAGCAGGCCACCGGTCGCCCGCCGCTGCCGGCGGGCATCGCCATACTCGGCCCCACCGGCAGCGGCAAGAGCGCGCTGGCAATGCAGATCGCCACGCACCTGCCGGTGGAAATCATCAGCGTTGATTCCGCACAGGTGTATCGCGGCCTGGACATCGGCACCGCCAAACCCACTGCCCAGGAACGCCGCGCGGTGCCGCACCATCTGATCGACATCATCGAACCCGGACAGGTGTATTCGGCCGGACAGTTCCGCACCGACGTGCTGCGGCTGGTGGACGAGATCTCCGCACGCGGCAGGGTGCCGCTGCTGGTTGGCGGCACCATGCTGTATTTCCGCGCGCTGTTTCGCGGGATTGCCCAACTGCCCGGCGCCGACGCCACCTTGCGCGGGCAGCTGGATGCCGACGCGGCGCGGGAGGGCTGGCCGGCATTGCATGCGCGACTGGCGGCGCTTGATCCCGAGGCCGCGCACCGCATCCATCCGAATGATGCGCAGCGCATCCAGCGGGCACTGGAAATCGCGGCGCTTTCGGGCCAGCCGCGCGAGCAGCTGTGGATGCAGGACGATTCCTACACGGACTTCAGCCGTTGGCGCATCTGCGTGCTGGAGCCTGGCGATCGCGCGCAACTGCACGAGTTGCTGCGGCAACGGCTGGAGCAGATGGTGCGGGCGGGCCTGGCAGAAGAGGTGCGACACCTGCTCGCGCGCGGCACGCTGGAAGAGGATGCGCCGGTGCTGCGACTCGTCGGATATCGCCAGTTTGTCAATCATGTACGGGGGCAGGAGTCGCTGCAGGCAGCGATTGCCCGCGCGCTTGCCGCGACCCGCCAGCTGGCCAAGCGCCAGCTCACCTGGCTGCGCGGTGACAACCTGTTGCCATACGGCGCCAGCGTGCTGCGCGGCGATCCTTTCGTATCGGGTACGAAAGAACTATTACGCGCGCTCTTGATCGAAGCATGAAAGCCCGCATGATAAGATGCAGCGCAACACAATAAGGAGAAAGTCGTGGCCAAGACCCAGTCGCTGCAGGACCCGTTCCTCAACGCCCTGCGCAAGGAGCGCGTGCCGGTCTCGATCTATCTGGTCAATGGCATCAAGCTGCAGGGCACGATCGATTCATTCGACCAGTTTGTGGTCCTGTTGAAGAACAGCGTCAACCAGATGGTGTACAAGCACGCCATTTCCACTGTGGTGCCGGCGCGCAATGTGCGCATTCCCGGCGTAGAGGAAGAGGCGGGCGCGGAGGGCGCCGCGGGCTGATGTTCGAACGCCCCCGCACCGGCGAGCGCGCGGTGCTCGTGCGCCTGGGACTCGGCGCACCGCTCGATCCAGAAGACCTCAGCGAATTCACGCAGCTGGCGGTGTCGGCCGGCGCGATTCCCGTGGCCACCATCACCGGCCGCCGCGAGCGCCCCGATCCCCGTTATTTCGTGGGCAGCGGCAAGGCCGAGCAGATCCGCCTGGAGGCCGAGGCCACGGACGCCGAAGTGATCCTTGTCGATCATCCGCTCTCCCCGGGCCAGGAGCGCAATCTCGAGAAACTCACGGGCAAGCGCGTGCTCGACCGCAGCGGCCTGATCCTCGACATCTTCGCGCAGCGTGCGCGCAGCCATGAGGGCAAGCTCGAGGTCGAGCTGGCGCAGCTGAAGCACATCGCCAGCCGGCTGGTGCGCGGCTGGACCCACCTGGAGCGCCAGCGCGGCGGCGGCATCGGCAACCGCGGTCCTGGCGAGACGCAGCTGGAAACCGACCGTCGCCTGCTGGGCAAGCGCGTGCGCGTGCTGACCGAGCGGCTGCAGAAGATCAAGCAGCAGCGTGAAACCGGCCGTGGTGCGCGCGCCGCGATTCCCGTGCCGTCGGTGGCATTGGTGGGTTACACCAACGCAGGCAAGTCCACGCTGTTCCGCGCCCTGTCCGGCGACAGCCAGGTATATGTGGCCGACCAGCTGTTCGCGACGCTTGATCCCACCGTGCGTCGCCTGCGGCTGCCCGGCGGCACCCAGGTGGTGGTGGCAGACACCGTGGGGTTCATCCGCGACCTGCCGCATGAACTGGTGGCTGCGTTCCAGTCCACACTCACCGAGGCCCGCGAGGCCACGCTGCTGCTGCACGTGATCGATGCCAGCGATCCGCGGCGCAGCGAGCACATCGGGGAGGTGGACCGCGTGCTGGAGCACATCGGCGCCGGATCGATCCCGAGCATCCGCGTGTTCAACAAGATCGACCGCCTGGAGGAAGCCCCGCGTGTGGACCGCGACGAGGCCGGCGCGGTGCAGGCGGTGTGGATCAGCGCCGCCCAGGGCATCGGGCTCGATCTGCTCGGCGTCGCGGTGGCGGAGCGCCTGGAGCGCTCCGTGTGCCATGCGCGGGTGCAACTGCCGCTGGCAGCCGGCGCGGCGCGTGCGCGCCTCTATGCGGCCGGGGTGGTGCAGGCCGAGCGCCGGGACGAAACCGCTTTCGATCTTGATGTGGAGCTTCCGAATGACGAACTGGAGCGCCTCCTGGCCGTGCCAGGAGCCAAACTTGTGAGCCCCGACGGCGATACCCTAAAATCCACGGGCACGACGCACCGCATTTCATCCGGATTGCGGTAACACAGCCTGGCGCCCTCAAAATAATGGCCTGGAACGAGCCCGGAAACCGGGGTGAAGCCCCCTGGGGCAAAAAGCGTCCTGCCGGCAAGTCCGGCGGCCTGGAACAAACCCTGAAAGACATGCAGCAGAAGTTGCAGGCCGCCCTGGGCGGCCGCGGCGAGCCCCCCGGCGGCGGCGTGGCGCAGCCAGCCGGCAGCCCCGGCATGGGCTGGGTGCTGGCCGTGGTGCTGGTGGTGCTGTGGCTGGCCTCCGGCCTGTTCCAGATCGACGCATCGGACATCGGGGTGGTGCAGCGCTTCGGCCGCCACATCGACCAGCGCAGCCCCGGCTTTGGCTGGGCCTTCCCCTGGCCCATCGACAGGGTCACCAAGGTCAACGTGTCGCGCGTGAACAGCGTCGAACACGGCTCGCGCATGCTCACTGCGGACGTGAACCTGGTGGAGATCCGGGCCACCACCCAGTACATCAATGCCGACCCGGTGAAGGTGCTGTTCCAGGTGAAGGACCTGCCGACCACCATCGAGGAAGTCAGCGAAAGCGCCATCCGTGAAATCGTCGGGCAGGCCAGCCTCGATGACGTGCTGGGTGCGGCGCGTCAGCGCATCACCGAGAACGCGCGCGATCTCATGCAGCGTACCCTCGACAGCTACAACTCCGGCGTGCGCGTCACCAGCGTCAACCTCACCAACGTGCAGGTGCCTGATGACGTCGTGGGCGCGCAGCGCGATGCAAACAAGGCCATCGAGGACCGCGAGCGCTTCGCGCAGGAAGCGCAGGCCTATGCCAATGACATCCTGCCGCGTGCCGAAGGTACGGCTCAGCGCATGACCCAGGACGCCGAGGCCTACAAGGCCCAGGTCGTGACTCTCGCCCAGGGCGATGTGGCGCGCTTCAACAGTGTGTATTCCGCCTATTCCCAGGCGCCTGAAGTGACGCGCCAGCGCATGTACATCGAGACCATCGAGCAGATCATGCGCGAGTCCCAGAAGGTCATCCTCGACACCAAGTCCGGAAGTGGCAACATGATCTACCTGCCGCTGGACCGCCTGATGGAACGCAACGCCGCGGGCACGCAGGGCAATGTGACCGCCGCGCCGCCGCTGCCCGAGCTGCCCGCCGTGACGGTGGACGGCCGACCGAGGGCAACCCGATGACGCCGCGTCCGCAGATCCTGTTGATCGCGGCGCTGGTGCTGGTTGTACTGGCCTGGGGCAGCCTGTTCCAGGTGGGCGAGAACCAGCTCGCCATCCGCACCGAGTTCGGCAAGATCGTCGGGCAGGGCTACGGGCCCGGCCTGCATGTGAAGTGGCCGCTGGTCAACGAGGTGACCCGGTTCGAGCGCCGCATCATGACGAAGGCCTACCAGGGCGAAACCTTCCTCACCGCCGAGAACAAGGCGCTCAACGTCGACTTCTACGTGAAGTGGCGCGTGCAGGATGCCTCGCAGTACTTCCGCGCCACCAATGGCGTCGAGGAGTTTGCCTCGCTCAGGCTCGGCGACACCGTGAAGGACGGCATCAAGGGCGTGGTGGCTCGCCGCACGCTGGAGGAAATCGTCGTCACCGAGCGCACGGCCTTCACCGGCGACATGATCAGCCGTGCCAACGAGATCGTGAATGAGCTGGGCGTGCAGCTGGTGGACGTGCGCGTGCAGCGCATCGACCTGCCGGAAGACGTCAGCGAGGCGGTCTACCGCCGCATGCAGGAGAGCTTCCGCGCGCTGGCCAACCGCCTGCGCGGCGAGGGCACGGCGGAGAAAGACCGCATCCAGGCCGAGGCCGACCGCAAGCGCACCGAGCTGCTGGCCACCGCGCAGAGCGATGCCCAGCGCATTCGCGGCGAGGGTGATGGGGAGGCGGCCCGGATCTACGGCCTGGCCTTCAACCGTGCGCCGGAGTTCTACACCTTCTATCGCAGCCTGCAGGCTTATCGCGGCGCACTGGCGCGTCCCGGCGATGTGTGGGTGGTCACGCCCGAAAGCGATTTCTTCAAGTACCTTGAAAGCGGTGGGCGGCGCTGACGCGCCGGCCGGGACTGCGCGCGCCATGAACTTCGCCTGGTCCGACCTGCTGGCGGCGCTGGCCCTGATGCTGGTGCTCGAAGGCCTGCTGCCGTTCCTGAATCCGGGCGGCTGGCGCCGCATGGTGACCCGGCTGGCAGGCAACACCGACCGCGAGCTGCGCATCGGCGCCCTGGTCTGCATGGCGCTGGGGCTGCTGCTGCTGTTCTTCGTGCGTTCCTGATCAATCCAACAAGGGCTTCGACATGGGTCGTTTCGTAATCGTCATCGGCACCCAGTGGGGAGACGAGGGCAAGGGCAAGATCGTCGATCTCCTCACGGAGAGGGCGGCGGCCGTGGCGCGTTTCCAGGGTGGGCACAACGCCGGCCACACGCTGGTGATCGGTGGCGAGAAGCACATCCTGTCGCTGATTCCCTCGGGCATTCTGCGCGAGGGCGTGCGCTGCTACATCGGCAATGGCGTGGTGGTGTCGCTGCAGGCGCTGCTGAAGGAGAGCGAAGCGCTCACCGCGCGCGGCGTGCCCGTGTTCGAGCGGCTGCGCATTTCTCCTTCCTGTCCGCTGATCCTGCCCTCGCACGTCGCGCTCGACCAGGCGCGCGAGACGAGGATGGGCGTCAACAAGATCGGCACCACCGGACGGGGTATCGGCCCCGCGTACGAAGACAAGGTGGCGCGGCGCGCGTTGCGCGTGGCGGACCTCTTCAACCCCGGCCACTTCGCCGACCAGCTGGCCGAGGTGCTCGACTACCACAACTTCGTGCTGGCGAATTATTTCGGCAAGCCCGTCGTCGACTTCGCAGCCACCCGCGACGAGCTGCTGGCACAGGGCGAGCGCATCAAGCCGCTGGTGGTGGATGTGACGCGCGAGCTTGCCGAGCTGCGCGTCGCCGATGGCAATGTGCTGTTCGAGGGCGCACAGGGCGCGATGCTCGACATCGACCATGGCACCTATCCCTTCGTCACTTCCTCGAACACCACCGGTGGCGGGGCGGCCACCGGCACCGGCCTGGGGCCGCGCAATTTCGATTACGTGCTGGGCATCGTGAAGGCCTATGCCACGCGCGTGGGGGCGGGGCCCTTTCCCACGGAACTGTTCGATGCCACCGGCGAGCACCTCTCGAAGGTGGGGCATGAGTTTGGCTCGGTCACCGGCCGGGCGCGCCGCTGCGGCTGGTTCGACGCCGTGGCGCTGCGCCGCGCGGTGATCCATGCCAGCGTCTCGGGCCTGTGCGTCACCAAGCTCGACGTGCTCGACGGGCTTGAGACCATCCGCATCTGCACCGCCTACCGTTGCGCGGATGGATCCAGCAGCGTGCACCCACCCATGCTGGTGGAGGAGTTCGGCGAGGTGGAGCCCGTGTACGAGGATCTGCCGGGCTGGCAGGAATCCACCGTCGGCCTCACCAGCTACCAGCAGCTGCCGGTGAATGCGCGCCGCTACCTGGAGCGCATGCAGGACATTGTCGGCGTGCCCGTGGACATCGTCTCCACCGGCCCGGACCGCGACCACACCATCATCCTCAACCATCCATTCGAATAGCTCTCGACCGGAGAGCGCGGGGGATTGCATGCCAAAGTTTCCGAACACGCTGCCATACGTGGCGCTGAACCGTCCCATCCGCATCGAGGCTTCGGTGCGCAACCTGGAAGTGGAGGGCACCATACCGGAGGAGGTAAACGGGGCCTTCTTCCGCGCGGTGCCCGATCCGGCGCATGCGCCGCTGTTCGAGGATGACATCACCCTGTCGGCCGACGGGATGATCGCGCGCTTCCTGTTCGAGAACGGGCAGGTGGACTACGACATCAAGTACGTGCGCACGCATCGCTACGAGGCTGAACGCAAGGCGCGCAAGGCGCTGTACGGCCAGTACCGCAATCCGTTCACCGATGATCCCTCGGTGCGCGACCCTGCGCGGCCCGACCTGCGCACGGTGGCCAACACCACGCCGGTCTGGCATGCCGGCCGCCTGTTCATGACCAAGGAAGACGGTCGTCCCTACGAGATCAACCCGCACACGCTCGAGACGGTGGGTTACTGGGATTACGAAGGCAAGCTGCGCTCGTTGACCCTCACCGCGCATCCGCGGGTGGATCCGGCCACGGGCGAGATGTTCACCTACGGCTATG
This sequence comes from Pseudomonadota bacterium, assembly GCA_030852845.1. Lineage (GTDB taxonomy): Bacteria > Pseudomonadota > Gammaproteobacteria > Steroidobacterales > Steroidobacteraceae > ZC4RG30. Next base: position 538 of record JALYWF010000113.1, on the reverse strand, counting down.
AGGCGGGCGGGCTGGCCACGCGCGACGTGGCCTACTGCATCATCGATGCGCAGGGGAACCTGAAGTCGGAACAGTGGTTCAAGGCCCCCTACGTGGCGTCCATCCACGACTTCTGCATCACGCAGAAATACGCAATTTTCCCGGTGTATCCCACCACTTCCGACCTGGAACGCATGCAGGCCGGCGGCGCGCACTGGGCGCACCAGCAGGACCTGGAAAGCTGGGTGGGCGTGATGCCCCGCTACGGCAAGGTGGAAGAGATGCGCTGGTTCAAGGGACCCAAGGGCGTGTCCGCCTTCCATCTCACCAATGCCTTCGACGACGGCAGCCGTATCCACATGGACGCCTGCCTGTCGGAGACCTGTGCCTTTCCGTTCATGCGCGAGGCCGGTGGCATCCAGCGCAACCAGTGGGAGATCCAGAGCGCGCTGACACGCTGGACCATCGACATGGACCAGCCGGGAGACAGCATCCAGTCCACGCCCATCGGACCGCCGGGCGACCTGCCGCGCATCCGCGACGCAGACCACGGACTGCC
>JALYWF010000105.1 GCA_030852845.1 Pseudomonadota bacterium | reverse complement strand
GCGCCACGTGCCGCCGCCGCATCCGCCTGCAGCGCTGCGCCCGCCGCAGCCGTTGCCTTGCCGCGCACTTCCTCCAGCGCCTTCTGCGCCGCGCTTTCAAACGCATGCACGATGGACGCCATGCGGTTCTCGCCCGCCGGTTCCCGCGCCTCGGCATCGCAGTTGCCCACCACGCGCCGTGGCGAGGTATCCACCACCATGCATTCCAGCGTCACCCGCACCACCGGTGCGCCGCCGCCGGATTCGTATTCCGCCTCGAAATGCCGCGCCGTGAGCAGCAGCTCGAATTCGGCCGGGCCTGCGCTGCGACCCCCGCCCACCACGGTGGTGAAGCTGCCATCCATCGAGTGCACGGCGAAGGCCGCCAGTATCTCGGGCAGCGATCCGCCCCAGCGGCTGGCAGCGAAGTAGTCCAGCTCATTGCCCGGTCGGGTCAGCGCCAGCCGGAAGGTATCCAGCCCCGGATGCACCTGCGGTCGCGGCACGCTCAGCACTGCGGCGACCGGCGCCGCGGACTGCGCCGGCGCGGCGCCCAGCACATAGACGCGATCGGGCTCCGCATCGCTGCGGAACATGCTGCAGCCGGTGAGCAGCAGCACTGCAAAGGCCGGCACGCAGGGCAATGCAACGCGCAGCTTGCTCATCGCGGCACCTCCACGCCCGTGCTCGGCGCACGGTAGATCAGCTGCGAGGGATTCTCCTTCAGCCCGCGTGCCAGGTCGCGCAGCTCTTCAGCCGCCTGCTGGGCGGACTCCAGCGTGAGCTGCAGCTGCGGCAGTCCCTGCTGCGTGAACGAGGCCAGTCCCGGCCGGTTGTCCTGCACCATGGCGCTGACATTCGAGGCAGCATCATCCAGGTGCTGCGCGGTGATGTTGAGGCGGTCGATCAGTTCCGTGGCCCTGCCCGCCAGCTGGCCCGTGGTGGAGTCGAGGTTCGCGGCCAGGCTGCGCGCGGCGCGCGTGGCCTCGGCCATGTCACCCAGCAGCGCATTGGCGCGGCTCATGGTGGTGGGCAGCTGCTTCGTCACGGAATGAAGGTTCTGGATCATCTCTGACATGGCCTCTGCATTCTCTGACGAGAACACCTCCTGCGCGCTGTCGAGCAGCTCGGCAATCGTGCCGGCGAGCTCTGGCAGTGCATTGAGGAAGGCATCGAATCCCGATCGCATCGAGGCGATCACCGGGTAGCGCTCGCTGGGCACCGGCGGCAGCATCGTGGCATTGGGGCCCACCCGCAGCAGGTCGATGTACAGCAGCCCGGTGGCGAAGCTCAGCACCGAGAGGCTGGCCGCCGTGTCGCCGGAGATGGGCGCGGACTGGTCGATGTCGGCAATCACCTGCACCCGGTCCGGACTGCGTGGGTCAAGGCGGATGCGGCGGATCTTGCCCACCTCCACGCCGAGGTAGCGCACCGAGCTGCCTTCCGACAGGCCCGTGACCGATCCGGGGAAATAGATCTCGTAGCGCTCGTAGTTGCGGCTGTCGCGCCCCTCCGAATACCAGTACACGAAGCCGCCGGCCAGGCCCAGCGCCAGCAGCACGAACGCGCCCACGGCGGTGTAGTTGGCCCTACGCTCCACGCTTGGCCTCCGCGCTGGAGAAGCGCGCGGCGCGCGTGCCGCGGAAGTACGCCTGGATCCACGGATGCGGGTGCTCGACGATGCGCTCGCGCGTGTCCTGCACCAGCTTGCGATCGACGATGACGCCGACGCGCTGGCAGATGCGGAAGATCGTGTCGAGGTCGTGCGTGATCATCACGACGGTGAGTTGCAGCTCATTCTGCAGATAGGCTATCAGATCATCGAATGCCGCGGCGCTGATCGGGTCCAGCCCCGAAGTCGGCTCATCGAGGAACAGCAGCTGCGGATCCAGCGCCAGCGCGCGGGCCAATGCAGCGCGTTTGATCATTCCGCCTGACAGCTGTGCAGGATATTTGTGCAAGGCGTCTTCCGGAAGTCCTACAAGACGCAGCTTCAGCAGGGCCAGCTCGTCCATTGCGCGGCTGGTGAGGGAGAGATGTTCCACCATGGGCAGCTGGATGTTCTCGCGCACGGTGAGCGCCGAGAACAGCGCGCCATGCTGGAAGGTCACGCCATAGTGCGCCTTGGCTGTCCTGAGCGCGCGGCCATGCAGGCCGGTCATGTCCACGCCTTCGAGCTTCACGCTGCCTTCCTGCGGCTGGTGCAGTCCCAGGATGGTTCTCAGCAGCACCGACTTGCCACTGCCCGAGCTGCCCAGCAGGCCGAATACCTCGCCCTTGCGCACCTCCATGTCCAGGTGATCGTGAACCAGCTGGCGACCGAAGCGGTTCACCACCCCGCGCACCTCAACCGCCAGCTCCTGTTGGCCGGCGGCCATCAGAAGTCGATCTCCAGGAACAGCACCGCGAATACTGCGTCGGCCAGCAGCACCAGGAAGATGGACTGCACCACGGCCACGGTGGTGAGCCGGCCCAGCTCGCGCGCCGAGCCGCGCACCTGGAAGCCGCGATAGGTGCCGGCCAGGGCGATCAGCGCCGCAAACACCGGCGCCTTCACCAGCCCGGCCCAGAACGTGGTGGGCGCGATCGCCTCGTTGGCACGCGCGATGAACTGCGCCAGCGGCATGTCGAGCAGCCACATGCACAGCAGCGCCCCGCCGGCCATGCCCACCAGGTCGGCAACCACGGTGAGCAGCGGCAGCGCGATCATCATGCCGAGGATGCGCGGCAGCACCAGCGTCTCCACGGCATCGACGCCAATGGCATCCAGCGCATCCACCTCCTCGTTGAGGCGCATCGAGCCGATTTCCGCGGCAAACGCGCTGCCCGTGCGGCCGGCCACGATGATGGCGGTGAGCAGCACGCCCAGCTCGCGCAGCACACCCACGGTGATCAGGTCGACCACATAGATGTCGGCGCCATAGTTGCGCAGCTGGCTGGCCGCCATGTAGGCCACGATCACGCTGATGAGGAAGGCGATCAGCGATACCACCGGAATCGCGGTGATGCCGGTGTCGTAGATATGGCGCGCCACCGAGATGGGGCGCAGCGACCGCCAGTGCACCAGCGCGCGGAAGAATTCCGTGGCCGCATGGCCGACGAAGTCCAGCCCGTCGCGCAGCCCCTTGACGCGTTCGATCGTGGACTTGCCCAGCGACTCGACGATGGTGAAGTTCACTTCCGGGCGCAGCCCCGGCGGCTTGTCCTCAGCCCCCGCGTGCAGCGCGGTGCGCACCAGCACCAGGGTGGAGGGTTCGGGTTCGGCAAAGGCCACGCCGATGCCGCGGCCGGTGAGGATGCGCGTCAGCTCATCCAGCGCCCAGGCGCCGGCCAGGTCGAGGCGCTCGATGCCGGCGGTGGAGACCCTGGCTTCCCGGACTGCCTCCAGGTCGAGGGACACTACCTCGGAGTGAATGGCATCGAGGGCCTCTGCGCGCCACACGCCACGCAATGCCAGATCCAGCGTCGTTCCGTTGCGCCGGCCTTCAACGAAAGCCATCCACTTCCTTCAGGTGTCGTCGCGATATCTCCGCAGACGGATCACGATGTACACCATTACGGCCGCCGCCGCGACCCCCAGCCACAGATCCCTGTTGAGCAGGAAGGCCATCCAGTCCGGATTGCCGCCTGTGCCCCAGACGAGCTGCACCGGATTCAGGTTGAGCGCCCAGCTGTCACCCATCCACGGCGCAAGCCTCTTGCCAATGAACATCGCCACGTGCGAGGAGCCCGCAATGGTTCCCTCCAGCAGCATCAGCACGGCCGGCGGCAGGACTGCGTACATCAGCGGTACCCGCCTGGCCAGCACCGACGCCAGCAGCAGGTAGGCGGCGAAGGGCGCGTACCACAGGATGCCGCTCAGCCAGAAAGCCAGGATCCGCGGCACCGCGGAGTAGGCACCGGCGAAGGCATCCCAGCCGATCACGGCGGCCAGCAGGTTGAACCTCGCCTTCAGCACCAGCAGCATCAGCGGCAGCACCAGCACGGCAATCAGCAGCGCCAGCAATGGCGCAACCACCAGCGCCACCACGATCTTGGCCAGCACGGTCTGGGTGTCGGAGACCGGCAGCGATTTCCAGAACAGGATGCTGCGGTCCTTGCGCTCCGCATAGAGGCAATCGAGCAGGTAGGAGACGATGCTGATGCAGGCGACGCCGCCCAGCACGGTGGCGATGATGATCATCACGCCGCGGCCGAAATACTGCGCCCCCTGCGCCGGGCCATCGAAAGTGCCGCTCACCGGTCCCTCGCCCGGCCCGAAGCGGCCCGGTTCGATCAGCGCCATGATGAGGGCAAAGCCGATCACGGCCAGCGGTGCCAGCCAGAATGCCCGGTTCTCCCACAGCTCCCGCCGCAGCAGCAGGGCAAACTTGCCGTTCACTGCGTTCATGCGGCCTCCTGCATGCGCGCCACGAACAGGTCGGCCACGCTCGGGGTTCCCACTTCGCCCAGCCGGGCCAGCTCCACACGCGGGGCGTTCTCGAAGAACAGCGCCGTGCGGCCGAACACGGTGCGCTCGCTGAAGGGCTTCAGGGCACGCGCCGCAGCCAGGCGATCGGGCCCGACGATGAGCTGCGTATAGCGGTCGCCGATCTGCTCCATGGGGCTGTCGAGCACGATGCGGCCCTGCTCGATGAACATCACGTCGGTGAGCAGGTGCTCGATCTCCTCCACCTGGTGGGTGGTGATCAGGATGGTGCGTTCCTCATCCATGTAGTCATTGAGCAGGATGTCGTAGAAACGCCGCCGCACCAGCAGGTCGAGGCCCAGCGTCGGTTCGTCGAGCACCAGCAGTCGCGCGCGGATGGCCAGCACCAGCGCCAGGTGCAGCTGCGTGACCATGCCTTTGGAAAGCTGCTTCACCTTGTGGGTGAGCTTCACATCGGTGGTGGCCAGGAACTGCTCGGCGCGCGCTCGGTTGAACGCGGGATGCACGCCGGCGACGTAGTCGAGCGCATCCTTCACGCGCAGCCACTTGGGCAGCACCGCCACGTCGGCAATGAAGGAAACCTCACGCATCAGCGCATCGCGCTGGGTGGTCGGATTCCTGCCCAGCACGCTCAGCTCGCCATCGTAGGGAGTCAGCCCCAGCACCGACTTGATGACGGTGGTCTTGCCTGCGCCATTGCGCCCGATCAGCCCGACGATGCGGCCGGCATTGACGGTGAAATCCACTCCCGCGACGGCCTGCGTGCCACCGCTGTAGCGCTTGGCCAGGCCACGCGCCTGAATGATCGCTGTCATTCCTCCCCCTGCTCCCTTCTTGTGGGCAGCGCGGGCGTGCCGGCCGCCGGTTCGGATTTCAGAAGCGTTTCGGTCTCGAGGCCAAGCCGCTGGATGGTGGCCTGGATCTTCGGCCACTCCTGTTTCAGGAAGCGGCTGCGCTCATCCTTGAGCAGCGCGGCGCTGGCGCCGGGGGCCACGAACATGCCCAGGCCGCGGCGCTTTTCCACCAGGCCTTCATCCGCCAGCTGCTGGTAGGCCTTCAGTACGGTGAGGGGATTCAGGCGGTACTCGGTAGCCACCTGGCGCACCGAAGGCAGCGCCTCTCCTTCCTTGAGCACGCCCTCCAGCATCAGGGCCACCACACGGTCGCGCAGCTGCCGGTAGATCGGCTGCGAGTCATCCCACTTGGCGTCTACCGGACTCAAGACACCTCACCGGATCAGCAGTGGCACCAGGCCAAGCAACGAAAGGCCCAGGCAAAAAACTGGAGCGGCGAGCACCGCTCCGAGTCGCGCGAACCTTCTTTGTACCAGAACCGGAATCAATTTTGCCGTTTCAGGCTTGAGTGGGATTGAATTTGATTCAACGACGATCACTGGAGATCCTCCGCTCAGGTTGCGGACAGCCGCGTGACCTGCGTCGCGGACGAGCTGCCCGGGTTGGCGAAGACCACCGCGACGCTGGTGAAGAGCAGGCCGGTGGCGAGAACAGCCAGTCCAGATGCGACGGCGCGCCGAACCAGACCCACTCGAATCGACTCCTTGCTGCTGCTGTCCATCGCCTTTGCTCCCGTTGTTGTTCCCGGGGGCGGGCTCCATCCCGCACCCCTATGGTGTTATATCTAACTATAACACCAACTCAGTGTCAACGGCCTTGGTGGAGATTCCTTCCACCGCCCGCAGCCACCCGTGGCGCGCCGCCGCAGGCGGTTAGAATCCGCCCCCACCCTTTTCGAGCCTGGAGCCCAAGCTGATGAAGAAGCCCGTCACCGTCACGATCACCGGCGCCGCCGGCCAGATCGGCTACGCCCTCGCCTTCCGCGTCGCCTCGGGGCAGCTTCTCGGCAACGACCAGCCCGTGAACCTGCACCTGCTGGAGATCACCCCGACGCTGCCAGCGTTGCAGGGTGTGGTGATGGAGCTCAACGACTGCGCCTTCCCGCTGCTCAACAAGGTGATCGCCACCGATGATGCGAAGGTGGCCTTCCGTGATTCCCAGGTCGCACTGCTGGTCGGCGCGCGCCCGCGCGGCCCGGGCATGGAGCGCAAGGACCTGCTGCTGGCCAACGCGCAGATCTTCAGCGCGCAGGGCAAGGCCATGAACGAGGTGGCCGACCGCAACATCAAGGTGCTGGTGGTGGGCAATCCCGCCAACACCAATGCACTGATCGCGCGCGCGAATGCCAGGGACCTGAATCCCCGCAATTTCACGGCAATGACGCGCCTGGACCACAACCGCGGCCTCTCGCAGCTGGCCGAGAAGACCGGCACGCACACCACCGACATCCGCCGCTTCACCATCTGGGGCAACCACTCCTCCACGCAATACCCGGATCTCTCGCACGCCACGGTATCGGGCAAGTCGGCCAGGTCCCTGGTGGACCAGAAGTGGATCGAGGAGACCTTCATCCCGGTGGTGCAGCAGCGGGGTGCCGCCATCATCAAGGCGCGTGGCGCATCGTCCGCGGCTTCGGCCGCCGCCGCCGCCATCGACCACGTGCACACCTGGGTGAAGGGCACGGCCGAAGGTGACTGGGTGTCGATGGCCGTGCCTTCCGACGGCAGCTACGGCATCGCCGAGGGCGTGGTCTATTCCTATCCGGTGACCACGAAGAATGGCGACTACGCCATCGTGCAGGGCCTTTCCGTTGACGAGTTCAGCCGCAAGCGCATGGACCTTTCCCACACCGAGCTGAGCGAAGAGCGCGACGGCGTGAAGGACCTGCTCTAACCGGCGCATTGCCCTTCCCGCGCCCGCAACGGGCGCGCACAATGCCCGGGAGTCCCTTCGCGGGAGATCCCAGGCATGGGCACGCAGACGGCCATGGTGCTGTTCGGGCTGTCGACGGTTGTCCTCGTCGCGCTATTCGTGTGGCTGCACATGGCCTCGCTGGCGCGGGCCCGGCGCAGCCATGAGGAAGCACTCGAAGCCCTGTCCTCCAGCGAGGAGCGCACCCGGCTGATAGTCGAGGGTGCCCTTGATGCCGTGGTCACCATCGACAGCAACAGCATCATCACCGGCTGGAACACCCACGCCGAAGCCACCTTCGGCTGGACCTGCGAAGAGGTGATGGGGCGCGAGCTGAGCACCACCATCATTCCTCCGCGCTTCGCCGCGGCCCATCGCGACGGCCTGAAGCATTACCTGGAAACCGGGCTGTCGCGCATGCTCAACCGCCGCGCGGAACTCACCGCGGTGGACCACAGCGGCCGCGAATTCCCCATCGAGATCGCCATCACGCCGTTGCGCACCAGCACCGGCATGGCGTTCTGTGCCTTCGTGCGCGACATCACGCGGCGGCAGGAAGCGATGGCGGCGCTGCATGACAGCGAGCGGCGCTTCCGCACCCTGGCCGAGTCGGTGCCGCACCTGGTGTGGACCTGCCGTCCCGATGGCTGGTGCGACTTCCTTGGCCACCAGTGGGTGGAATACACCGGGCGGTCGCTCGAAGAGCAGCTCGGATTCGGCTGGACGATGCACCTGCATGCGGACGACCAGGCGCGCGCGCAGCAGGCCTGGGCCGCTGCCGCAGCACGCGGCGGCCAGTACGACGAGGAAATGCGGATCCGCCGCCGCGATGGTGTGTACCGCTGGTTCAGGACCCGCGCGACTCCCCTGAAAGATGAGGATGGCAGCGTGGTGAAGTGGTTCGGCACCTGCACCGACATCACCGACTACAAGGCCTTCCAGCACGAGATGCGCACACAGATCGAGCGGCTGAGCCTGCTCGACCGCTGCACGCGCGCCATCGGCGAACGCCAGGACCTGCGCGAGGTGTTCGAGGCCGTGCTCGACCGGCTGGAGACCGGCTTCGAGATCGACTTCGGCTGCATTTGCACCTGGGACGCCGGGCACGTGCTCACCGTGCACGGTGTCGGTGCAGCCAGCCGCGACCTGGTGTCCGCATTGCAGCTGCCCACGGGAACCCGTCTCGACAGCCAGACCGAGGGACTGGGGCGTGCGGTGTCGGGCCATCTGGTGCACGAGCCGGACCTGGCGCAGGCAACCGCGGCGTTTCCGCAGCGCCTGGCGGCGGTCGGGCTGGGCGCGCTGGTGATCGCACCACTGACTGTGGAGAGCCGCATCTTCGGCGTGCTGGTGGCGGCCCGCCGCGAACCGCAAAGCTTCAGCAGCGCCGACTGCGAGTTCCTGCGGCAGCTTTCCGGGCATGTGGCGCTGGCAGCCCACCAGGCAGAGCTGTACAGCAACCTGCAATCCGCCTATGACGATCTGCGCCGTTCACAGCAGGCGGTGATGCAGCAGGAGCGGCTGCGGGCCGTGGGACAGATGGCCAGCGGCGTGGCCCACGACATCAACAACGCGCTGTCGCCGGCGGCGTTGTACGTGCAGTCCATCCTCGAGCGCGAGCCAGACCTCAGCCCGCGCGTGCGCGAGCACATGAAGGTGGTGGAGCAGGCCATCGGCAGCGTGGCCGACACCATCGAACGCCTGCGCGAGTTCTACCGCGAGCGCGAGCCGCAGGAGCCGCGCGAGCCCGTGGAACCCAACGAGGCGATCGAGCAGGCCGTCGAGCTCACGCGCGCGCGCTGGCACGACATTCCACAACGTCGCGGTGTGGTGATCGAGATGCAGATGGACCTGGCACCGCAGCTGCCGGCCATCGTCGCCACAGCCAGCGAACTGCGCGACGCCATCACCAACCTGATCCTCAACGCCGTGGATGCCATGCCGCAGGGCGGGCAGATATCGCTGCAGTCCAGCCTGCTGCCGGGCCACGACCCCGACGCCAGCACGCCGCAGGTGCGCATTGCCGTGCGCGACACCGGACTGGGCATGAGTGCAGAGACGCGGCGTCGCTGCCTTGAACCCTTCTTCACCACCAAGGGTGAGCGCGGCACGGGCCTCGGCCTGCCAATGGTCTACGGCATGCTCGAACGCCACGGCGGACGCATCGAGATCGACAGCGCGCCCGGCGCCGGCACCGAGGTGCGCATGCTGTTCCCGGTGTCGCGTGCGCCTGCGGCGAGCCCCGCGGAAGTCGCGCCGGCCACGCCGCCCGCGCTGCACCTGCTGCTGGTGGATGACGACCCGGTGCTGCTGCGCACCCTGCGCGAGATCCTGGAGACCGACGGGCATCACGTGGTCGCCGTCAGCTCGGGTCAGGCGGGCATCGATGCGATGCGCGAGATGGAAGCGGCTGGCGAACGGCTTTCCGCGGTGATCACCGACCTCGGCATGCCGCATGTGGACGGACGGCGGGTGGCGGCGGCGGCCAAGGCACTGCGCAACCCACCGGGGGTGATCATGCTCACCGGCTGGGGGCAGAGGCTGCTGGATGAGGGCGATGTACCGCCCCACGTGGACCGCATGCTGGGCAAGCCACCCCGGCTGGCCCAGCTGCGGGCGGCGCTGGCGGAACTGGCGGGCGGCAAGTCCGACCGGCCCGCCAGCCCATCGCTCAGTTGAAGGTGCGCTTCACCGTTACCGCCCAGGTGCGCGGCTTGCCCGGTGATCCATACACATGGCCCACCGCGTAGGCGTCGTTGACCTTGGTGCCCAGGTAATACTTGTCGAAGAGGTTCTTGACCTCCAGCGCCAGTCCCCAGCCACTGCCGGCGGAGTTCCAGGAGATCCTCGCATTGGTCAGGGTATAGCCACCGATGCGGTTGTCAGCCTGCAGCATGTCGATCGGGCCACCGCCACCGGCCTGGCTGAAGGGATTTGTCGGCAGGTTGTCGTTGGGCACCAGCAACTGCCTGACGTTGCCGGCCTCGGTGAAGATCTGCGACTGGTACGAGGTGTCGACACGGAAGCTCATCCGGCCTCCCCACACATCATTGAGGTCGTACTGCACGCCGACACTCAACTTGCGCTTCGGCGTATAGGGCGTGATGTCGTCGAGCGACACACCCGTGCCGGCGGCCTCGTTGATCTCCGTGTATTCGAAATCCAGCACGCTGAGCGAGGCGTCGAAGGAAAGATTGCGCACCGGGTAGAAATAGGCCTCCAGCTCCGCGCCCCGCACGTCGGCCGACCCGACGTTGCTCGGCCTCAGGCAGGGCGTCTGCTCGCCCACCGGCAGGTCTTCGCAGAACGTGGAGAGCAGGACGATGTCGTTGTAGTCGAAGAAGAATCCGGCGGCATTCAGGCGCAGCCGGTTGTCGAACAGGTCGGACTTGAAACCCAGCTCGTAGGAGGTGATGGTCTCCGGCACATGCGCGGTGGCCTGGCTCGGGAAATACGGCCGGGCATTGAAGCCACCCGCGCGATAGCCGGTGGCCACCTGGCCATAGGCCATCAGGTCCTCGGTGAAGCGATAGTCCAGCGCCACGCGCCAGTCGGTCTGGCTCTTCCTGAAGGTGTCGGTGGTGCCGTTGACGCCGAACAGCAGGCAGTTGGACTGGTTGCCGATGTCCACCGGGCCGGCAGTGGGCGCACCGAGGAAGAAATTGCAGGGACCTTCCACATCCGAATGGTCCGGGTTGTGGCGCAGGTACAGGTAGTCCTTCTTGTCCCAGGATTCGCGGATGCCCGCATTCAGGTGGAAACGCTCGCTGAAATTGAGGGTGGCGTTGGCGAACAGCGCCTCGTTGCGCGAAGGCGTCGGGTCCGGCCCGTGGATGAAGTCCAGGCCGCCATACGGAATGTCGACGCGCGCCGTGTAGAAGCCATCCGTGTCGAAATAGAAGCCGCCGACCGTGAAGTCGAGCATTCCCACGGTGCCGTTCAGCCGCAACTCCTGGCTGATCTGCTCATTGGTCTGGGTCTGGTTGAGGAGATTGGCGGTCAGCGGCGAGCCATCGACGTCGTACGCCCAGTCGGTCCAGAGGTCGCGGTAGGAGGTGACGGAGAGCAGCGAGAACTGCTCGTTCAGCTGCCAGCCCACCGACAGCGCCGTTCCCCAGTTGTCCATGTCGCGGTGGGGTGTCAGCGACAAAGGCTTGTAGGGCATCTGCGGGTCGCCCGGATAATGGTCCGCGAATGTCGAATACGTGACGTACCTGCGGTCGTGGCCCGTGAGGGTGTCGCAGCTGTTCGGTCCATGGGGCACGAACATGCAGTTGTATGGCACGGCATTGCCATCGGTGCCGGTGAGCCAGGGTCGCGCCGGATCATTGTTGATGAGGCCCGCTGCATTGGCATAAAGCAGTGTCGATACGCCGGCGTCGTTGCGCTCGCGCGTGAAATCCGCCGCAAGGTTGATGTCGAGGTCGACATTCGGTCGCCAGCGGAATGCGATCTTTGCTGCCGATACCGCCACGCCACCGTCGCGGCCCAGCACCGGATCCAGTCCCGTCGCCTGCGTCGGCACATTGCTGCCGGGATGGGTGAGCGCGTAGTCGAGGCGCTTGATGTATCCGGTTTCGTTCTTGCTGACGCCGGAGACACGCATCGCCAGCTTGTCCGTCAGCGCCACATCATAGATTCCGCGCAGGTCCACCCGGTCATAGGAACCATAGGTGACCTGCATGGAGCCGGAGTTGTCGCCGCGCGGCCGCACCGAATACATCTTGATGGCGCCGCCGATGGAATTGCGGCCGGCCAGCGTGCCTTGCGGCCCGCGCAGGATTTCCACCCGCTCGACATCCATCAGGTCCATCAGGGAGCCGGTCAGGATGGGCAGGTACACGTCATCGATGTAGATGCCCACGCCCGGCTCGACGGCGAAGTTGGGATCGTTCTGCCCGATGCCGCGGATGTAGGCGATGAGTCCCGAGGCGTATTCCTGGTTCTGCGCGGCGAGCGTGACGCTCGGGGCCTGGCGGGCGACTTCCGAGATATCCACCTGGCTGCGCTGTTCAAGCATGTCGCCGGAGACGGCGGTGATCGCCAGCGGCGTGTCCTGCAGTCGCTGCTCGCGGAACTGCGCCGTGACCACCACTTCTTCCAGCTCGACCAATCCGTCGTCTGCTGCGGCCCATGCGGCCGGCGCCGCCAAGGTGGATGAAGCAATGGCCATCCACACAGCCCGCGCAACCTGCGAACGAAATGCAATCGGCATGTTCCACTCCTTTGGACCAGGTGTACCCGCGATGAGTGGAGCTGCGCGACGTCCCTGTCGCGCCCCCCTCGACGCGCAAACTAGCGGAAGGGCGGAGTTACACTCCACATATACATGAAGGGTAATAGCCTTGATGGGTGATCACTTATCGACGCCAGGGTCGCGCGCCGCATGGCGCGGCATTGCGGCGGCAACCGTGCTGGCGCTGTTGCCTGCGCTGGCCGGCGCGGCCGAAGACGGCGCCGCTGTCAGCACCATCAACCATGCCTTTGCCACCGAACTGGGCACGGGCGTGTACGACATGGGCGGCCGCAACATCTTCGTGGTGCGCGTCACGCCGACCTACGAACTGCGCGTGGCGCGCGAAGGGCGGCCGGGCCTGCGCCTGGTCGCGCCCATTGCCGCTGGCTCATTCGACTTCAACCCCTTCGACAGCATCGAGGCCGACGTGCCGGATCGCGTCGACAGCTTCAGCCTGATGCCGGGCGTGGAGGCGGACTTCCTGCAGGGCAACGACTGGATACTCACGCCCTGGCTGCGCGTCGGCGGCAGCTTCTCGGATGGCCAGAGCGACGGGCTGCTGTACGGAGCCGGTGCAAGGCTGGCCTGGCAGGGCGAAAAGGGCAACGTGGAGATGCAGCGCCTGCACGAGCTGTCGCTGGTGAGCATCGACTACAGTGCCGCCATTCCCGATGACCGCTTCCTGCGCCTGCGCAACGCACTGGACCTGCGGCAGCAATTCTTCCGCGTCACGCCGACGCGGCGGCTGATGGCCAGCCTCTATGCCATCGTTGACATCGTTCCCGATCCGCCCGAGCTGCCGGAAGATGCCGGTGAGCAGTCCGTCGTGCAGCTGGAACTGGGCTTCACGCTCAACGCCGAGCCACGGCCACGCATCAGCAGGTGGCGCTGGCCCCGCCTGGGGTTCGGCTATCGCGTGGCGGGGGATTTCTCCGGCTGGCGCATCGTGATCGGCGCGCCGTTCTAGGGAAAGAACTCCGCGCCCGGCGGCAGGCCCGCGCTGCCCCAGCGCTCCGAGGAATCCCAGTGCTCACTGATGAGCCCCGTGGCGTCATCCACACGGAACACGTCGAACCAGGTCATCTCGTAGGTTTCTTCCGGATGCTCGCGGTCGCGCACCTTGCGCGCCCACATCACCATCACGATGTCGCGCTCGGCGATGATGTCGATGATGGGGAAGCGCGACACCTCGCCCACCTCGCGCTTCGGCCGCGCGCGGCTCATCGTGGCCACGAAGGCATCGCGGCCGGATTCCACGTTGGGGTTGTGCTGGGTGTATTCCGGCGCCATGAACTCGGCGGCGCGCTCCATGTGGCCGGCCTCGTAGACGATGCGCCAGAAGTCATACACATGCTGCTTGTTGCGCGCCAGCTTCGGATCGTTGCTGGCCAGCAGGGCATGCTGGTCGGCGGCCACCACGAGCGGCGCCAGCGCCTTGCCCGATACGGAGAAGCCCGGTGCCGGACGCGCGGCCGGCGTGGCGTCGGCTTCCGGCGTGGTCTGCGCTGCAGGTTCCCTGCTGCAGCCGGCAATGGCGATCACGCAGGGCAACAGCAAGGACAGCATGGATTTGCGCATGGAACACCCCCTCGGCTTTCGGCCGATTGTGCCAGTGCCGCGGGCGCCCGTCGCCTCAGTCATGGCGCCGCGCGGCGCGGGCGGTGTCGATGAAGCCGCGCAGGTAGCTGGTGGTGGCATCGACCTCGCGCAAACCCAGGTGGATTTGCTTGGGTACTCCCTTCCTGCCCAGCCGCACCGGCACCACGGCCGCGCGCGTGGCGTTCTCGCGCACCAGCCAGCGCGGCAGCGCGGCCACGCCCCGGCCGGCGGCGACCATCTGCAGCATCAGGTCGGTTGATTCCACGGTGCGGTGCTCGCG
>JALYWF010000104.1 GCA_030852845.1 Pseudomonadota bacterium | reverse complement strand
ACGGCGATCATCAGTGCGTCCTGGCCCAGCTGCGGCTCCACGTAGTTGAGTTCGGCGCCGGCAGCGATCAGTGCGCTGGCCATCTCGCCATCGCCGTGCCTGGCCGCCAGCATCAGCAGGGATTCCTTTGCTTCATCGAGGGCTTTTGCATCGGCGCCGCGCGCCAGCAGCAGCCTGGTGATCGCCGTGTCACCCGTGGTGACGGCCAGCTGCAGCGGTGATATGCCGGCCACGTTGCGTGTGGTGACGTCCGTTCCGGCATCGAGCAGAGCCTGCACGACGGCGGCCTCGCCGGCATGGATGGCGAAGTGCAGGGCAGTG
Organism: Pseudomonadota bacterium; assembly: GCA_030852845.1. Taxonomy (GTDB): domain Bacteria; phylum Pseudomonadota; class Gammaproteobacteria; order Steroidobacterales; family Steroidobacteraceae; genus ZC4RG30. The sequence continues at coordinate 7,645 of JALYWF010000104.1, read as the reverse complement.
GAGCCCTCGGTGCTGACGGCATTCAGCGCCGCGCCGGGCTGGCGGGCCATGGCCCGCACTGCCGGCCAGTCCTGGCTGCGTGCGGCCTCGGCGATGCTCGGATATGCGGGAGCAGTCACTGCGGCACTGTCCTTGCGCTGGGCCGCCTGCGCTCCCGCAAGAAGCAGGGCTGTCATCGCAGCGCCGGCAAGGAGGGCGCGCAGCTTCACAGCGTGAGGACTCCGTTGCTGTCGCCGAATTTCTCTGTCGGCACGCCCAGCTTGTTCAGCATCGCGGCGTGCAGGTTGGCCAGCGGCGTGCCGTCGGGAACGCGGATGTGGCGCCCGCCCTGCAGCGTGCCCGAGCCGCGCCCGATCAGCGCGATGGGCAGCGGCGCATGGTCATGGTTGTTGCCATCGGCGATGCCGCTGCCATAGAGCACCATCGAGTGGTCCAGCAGGTTGCCATCACCGTCCGGCGTCGCCTTGAGCTTGTCGATGAGGTATTTCAGCTGCGTCACGTGGTAGGCGTTGAGCACCGCAAAGCGGTCCTTGTTGGCCTGGATGCTGGAGTGGTGCGAGAGGTTGTGGAAGGCATCGCGCACGCCGCTGTTCGGGTAGGTGGTGCCGCTGATCTCGCGTGCGATCATCAGCGTCGAAACGCGCGTGATGTCGGCCTGCCAGGCCAGCACCTGCAGGTCGAACATCAGCTGGATGTGCTGCTCGAAACTGGCAGGAATGCCGGCCGGGCGCGAGGGCACCTTCATGCCGTCGGGCAGCTGGCTGGCCAGCTGGATGCGCCGCTCGATCTCGCGCACATCGGTGAGGTACTGGTCCACACGCGCGGCGTCCTGGCCGCCCAGCGTGCGGCGCAGGGAGCCGATGTCCGACATCACCGAATCCAGCAGCGAGGCGGCCTGCTCGCGGCGTGCGCTGCGCTCGGCCTCCGTGCTGCCCTGGCCGAAGACCTTCTCGAACACCACCTGCGGGTTCCTCTGCATTGGCAGCGGCGTGGTGGCCGAGGACCAGGACATGGTGCGGCCGTCCTCGATGGTGAGCTCGAGGGAGGGCAGGGGAGACTTCTGGCCAATGCCCCGTGCAGCAAGCTGGTCCACCGAGACCCCCATGCGGTTCGGGTCTTCGGCTACATCGACGCAGTTGAGGAAGGTGGCCGAAGCGCGCGCATGGTTGGCGGCCGCGGAGCCATCCGTGCCATAGCCTGTCTGCAGGCGCAGGCCGCTGATGATGTTCAGGTAGTCGCGGTGGGCTTCCAGGGGCTTGAGGATCTCGGGGAACTCGAAATCGCGGCCCTCGGTGGCGGGCGTCCACTTGGCCATGGTCTTGCCGTGCGGGATGTACACCGCGGCGTAGCGCGTGCGCGGCGCAGCCGCTGACTGCGCAAAGGCAGTGGCTGCAGGCAGCATGGCATCCAGCAGCGGCAGCGCAATGGCAATGCCGCCCGCGCCTCGCAGCACGTGGCGGCGCGAAATGTGCTTTCTGGTGATGAAGTTCATGTTGGCCCCCGCAGGTCTTCGTGCTGCTACTTGCTGCTTGCCGCCACCAGCGCCGGGCCGGTGGCCGCCCGCTGCTGGAACGGCACGCTCTCGATGATGTTCGTGATCAGTGTGGCCAGGCGGAAGTCATCCGCGCGGCTGCGGCGCACGATGTCGCGCACGGTGGGCTGGTCGGCATGCGTCACTGCGCGGCCCAGCGCATAGGTCATCAGCTTCTCGGTGAAGGCGATGACATAGATGTCACTGCTGCGGACCAGCGCTGCGCGCAGGTCATCGGGACCTCCGATGGCCGTGCCATCCACCATGGTGCCCCGTGCATCGATGGGCAGTCCGCCATCCTCTGTGCGCAGGCGGCCGACCTTGTCGAAGGGTTCCATCGCGAAGCCGATGGGATCGATCACCGCGTGGCAGCTGCGGCAGGACGGGTTTTCCCGATGCGCTTCGAGCCGCGCGCGCAGCGTGGCCGGCCCGTCCAGGTGCACCGACTGGTCCAGGTTGGTCTCCACGCCCGGCGGCGGATTCGGCACCGGCAGTCCCAGCAGGTTTTCCAGCACCCACTTGCCGCGCGTCACGGGTGAGGTGCGGTCGGCCACGGAAGTCACGGTGAGGATGCTGGCCTGGCCCAGCACGCCGCGGCGCGGGCTGTTGGCCGGCAGCTCCGCGCGACGCATGCCGGCGCCGCGGATGCCCTCGATGCCGTAGTGCCTGGCGAGCCGCTCGTTGAGAAAGGTGTAGTCGGCGTCGAGCAGGGTGGTGATGGGCCAGTTCTCGCGCAGCACGCTGCCGAAGAGCAGCTCGGTCTCCTCCTGCATGGCGCGGCGCAGGCTGTTGTCGAAGGCGGGATCATCCGGGGCCACCGTCGCCAGGTCGCGCAGGCCCAGCCACTGCGCGGCGAAGTTGCGCGTCAGCGCCGCGGACTTCGGATCGGCCAGCATGCGGCTGACCTGCTTCCTGAGTTCCGCGGCACGGCCCAGCTTGCCGGCGCTGGCCAGCTGCAGCAATTCGTCATCCGGCACGCTGCTCCACAGGAAGAAGGAAAGGCGCGAGGCAAGCTCCAGGTCGCTGACCCGGTACGCGCGGCCGGCTACCGCGTTGGCCGGATCGGTTTCCACCTTGAACAGGAAGCGCGGATCCACCAGTACGCGCGCCACCGCGTACTGAATGCCCACATCGAAGTCGCCGCGGCCACGCCCGTCGCGGAATGCAGCCAGCAATGGCTCCAGGATGGCCGTGTCGGATTCCTTCACCGGGCGGCGGTAGGCGCGCGTTGCCAGCTGCGCGAGGATACTGCGCGCACAGGGCAGCTCTTCCGCGGTGTTGGCTGGCGTGCACACAAACAGCCGCGCGCGGCTGGGCGTATTGCCACGTCCCGTTACCTTGTTCGGTCCGTTCACCGTGATGCCCGTGACGCCGCCGGCGTCATTGCGGCCGGTGAAGATGCCTTCCACATTGCCGGGGCGCGCCAGGTCCACCAGCGCGGCACCGACGGTGTGCGTGCCTGCAACCAGGGGGATGGTGAAACGCGAGGGATTGCTGACCTGCAGCGGCTTGCCATCCACGATCACCACCACGCGCGCAGTAGGTGCGGTGAAGGCGGCGGGATTGGCGCCAAGTCCGCCGCCACCACCACGGCCGCCACCCCCGGCACCCGAAGCGATGCTGATGTCATAGCTGCCGTCGAGCGGGAAGAAGTATTCGCCGATCATGCCGCCGCGCGTGCCCAGCGGCAGTCCATCCGTGCGGCCCGTGTTGCGCATGGAGACGCGCACCGGTTCCATGGTGAGGTCGCCCACGGCCTCGCGGCTGATGCGCATGGCCGCCGAGACGTAGCCATCGACCAGCGCCGGCGAAACCACCAGCATCTCGGCGATGTTGTCGAAGCCCTCCCCCGGATCATCCGGCGGGAGCAGGGCAGTGGTGTCGATCTCCAGGCCCAGCACGTCGCGGATTGCATTCGCGTATTCGGTGCGGTTGAGCCGGCCCATCACGGATGCAGGCAGGCGGAAATGATCCTTGTCGTGGCGGTCGAGAGCCTGCTCGATGGACGCGGCGAACAGCCTGGCCGTGGAGGCCGAGGGACGCGCGGAATCTGCCGGGGGCATCATGCCGCCGCGCACCTTGCGCGACACCTTCTCCCAGACGTCGGCGTCGGAGCCGATGTCAGTCGTCGAATGGGTGCCCAGGTCCAGGCCGCCGGCGTAGTCCTCTCCGTTGTGGCACTTGGCGCAATACTCGTCGATGAAGGCCTGCTGGGCGGCGGCGCTGTTGCGGACGCTGGCACCGGCGGATTTCATCAACGTGGTCAGCCTGGCGCCGGCGTTGGCTTCCGGGTCCGGGGCTTCGCCGGCTCCTGCCGTCGCAAACGCCAGGCACAGGACCGTCGCCCAGGCGGCGGCTGGAACGGAAGCTGCGTAACCCCTCAAGCGAACTGCAAGCGTCATCAAGGCATTCCATGGGCGAGGTGGGCCAAGGCTCGAGCGAACCTGATAGTAATGACTAATCGGCGGTTCGCCGACCCCCGGTCCATACATAATTTGACATAATATACATTCATCGCGAACAACGGCGCTGGTAGGCGAGTGCGCGGAATCCACTAGTTTTCCAGCACTTTTCGCATCGTCCACGTGGGCGAGCATCAGTGCTCCCGTGAGCAAAATGCCCAGCGGCTTGCCCACGAAGCGCTCGGCGTTCTTGCCGCACATTCCCGCGATGGCCTCCCAGACTTTGAGCACCGCCGGGTCCTTCTCACGCTCGGCCTGGATGCACGCGAGCACGTATGCCTCGGGCATCTGCAGGCGGTTCGCGACTTTGAGTGCCACAGCGTCGCTCATCGTGCCCTTGCCATCTTTCCAGCGCAGCACGGCGGTTTCGCTGATGTCGAGCGTGGCGGCAACGCGGTAGTAGCTGGCGGGCTCGTCCAGGGCCTTCTCGGCAGCGATCTGCTCTTGCAGCAGCGCAACAAAATCACGGGTCGTATGCATATGGCCTCCTGAGGTTGGGGGCACCCTACCCCCCAGAGGCTGAATGGACAATGACTACAGGGGTTGTAGGTAAATACCTACGTGGGTAGGATGCCTCCGACGTAGGGGCCGTGCCGGGCACCGGTGGTGGGCCTCCTGAACCGATCTTCGGATAACGGCGCGGCCCCGCGTCGATTCAGGAGCCTGCCGCAATCAGGAGGCATCAATGGTTTCGAAGACTGCAACTGCGGCCGCCCCAGCGGTCCCGCACCCGATCATTCCCCCGGCGCGCGCCGACCTGGCCACGCTCCAAACCCTTGTTCACGAGGCCCGCCGAGCAGCGATGCATCTGGCCGTGGCGTTGCGCGAGCTCGAGCGTGGCGCAGGCAATGGCGCGTGGCGCGGTGATTTCGTCATCGCAATGGAGAAGGCCGAAGCGGCCGGCTTCTGGTTCCGCGAGGGCACACGCACCCTCCAGGCGGATCGGCAGCACGTGCTCCTCGCCGATGACATGCACATCACTCAGCTGTGCCGCTCCCACGGCATGCCGGAGCCCCTGTGAAGCACGCGCAATTGGTCGAGCTCGAGGGCGTGCGTGATCGTGTCGCCGATCACCTGGCCGAGCTGCGCGTGCTGGTCACCGATGCGCGCAGCGGCAACCCATCCGATGCAGTGACCCTCCGCGAGTGTGTGCAGCTGACGCATGGCGCGATGGCAGCGCTGGACGTCCTCGGCGAGCGCATCAAGCGCCTTCGCTGCGACACCGCGCCGTGTGACCGCGTCGACGGTCTCTGTCCCAAGTGCGAAAGGAGCCCCACGTGAAAGCCCGATGGACCGCACCGACAACCTTCACGGACGGCAGCGCATTCGGGCGCACCGACCTGGCCGGCTTCGAGCTGCAGCTCGATGACCGGCCGGCTGTCTCCGTCCCCTTCACCTGGAACGATGCCGGCAAGTACGAGTTCGACCTGGGCGAGCTCGAGCTGCAGCCTGGTCGCCAGTACAGCGCGCGGATGCTCACCGTGGCCACCGGTGGCCGCAAGAGCGATTGGACAGCGCCGGTGCTGTTCACCTACGCGAGGACACCGCGCGCCCCTTTGGCATTCGCGGTTGGTTGAGGCGCTTATGGAAAGCAATCAGGCGACTCCTCAGCTGACCGCGCGCGAGCTCGAGCGCCTCCTCGAGGCTGAGAATCAGGCCGGCTACCTCACCGGCCGGCACCGCGCCCTGCAGGAGCTCGACCGCCGGCCGCGCACGGTGGGCTTCACTGCAGCGGTGGCGTTCTGTGTAGGGGTGCTCATCGGAGTGCTGATCTGATGGCGGCGCACCGGCATCGCTGGCGCTACTTCGGTGGTGAGTGCCGGTGCCAGGTGAAGGGCTGCGGCAAGTACCTGCAGCCGGACGGCCGAGTGACCAGCACGATGCGCGCTCCGCGCAAGAGGCGGAAGTGACCACCGTCGCCGAAGTCGACTTCATCAAGCGCTTGGCCGATGGATGGGACGGCCGCGGGGATGACGTTCTGACCTTCGCCGAGCGGCGCGCGTTGTGGGCGCTGTGCGGCTTTCCGCCGATGCCTGTCGGCGAGCTGCATCCGCACTGGCAGCAGCTCTCACCGCGCGAAAGGGAAAGCCTGGTGCGCGCTGCCAGGCAAACCATCGAGCTCGCCCGCTGGGCGCAAAGGTGCTTCGGCGAGCGATGACACCCGACCAGGCGCAGCAGCTCGAGCATTTCCACCGGCAGCACGCACAGCTGCAGCCCTGGTGCCTCGAGGCCATCGAGGAAAACCCCGCGCTCTTCGGCTACATCGGCCCGACCAGGGGCGAGCTGCGCCAGCTGCCTCTCAAGTTCATCCTGTGGGCGACACCGCCCCTGGTGTTCCCGAAGGGCTCGCCGGCGGCGCCTCTCACGCACGAGCTGCAGGACTGGCGCCGGCGGATGGAGCGCGTGGGCAGCGATGTCGACGCGCGCAAGCTGGTCGCAGTCCAGGCGCGCCGCACCTGGTCGCGCCTGGTGGAGCTCGCCAGCGGGATCAATATGCAAATCAGCCCTGATCGGCTGATCACCGTCGAGCTGCGCGATGTTTGACGCGCTCGAAAGGCAAGAGCTGCAGAAGGAGCTCGAGCGGCAAGAGCGCGAGCTCAACCGGCAGTTGTTCGATCACGATGTCGAGACTGCCGACGTATACGCGAAGCGCGCGCAGCAGCCCGAAGAGTCGGCGCGCTTCGGCGAGCTGCTGACCGATCCAGTCACCGGCGAAACCCGCAGCTATGCCTCGCTGATTGATCCCGCCCTGGCATCGGTGGCGCAGTTCGAGGCCAACCTCACGCACTACGGCACGCGTGCGCAGATTCGGCACATGCTGGCCGACAAGATCGAGCGCGAAGTGGTGCCGGTGCTGCCGTTGCCCTGGGTGACGAAGATCCCCGAGAAGCTGCGCAACGCACGCCGCACCGGCACCTATGGCCTGCACGCGCGCAGCGGGCGCGGCATCGTGCTCTGGGATGAAAAGGCTTCGCTCTCGAGGCTCTGCCCGGATGACGCGCGCGAGGAGGCGAGCCGCCTGCAGAAGCGCTACGCGCCGATGATCGAGCAGGCCTGGCGCGAGGGCTGCGATGTGCACTATGGCGTGTTCACGCTGCCGAACTTCCGGCGGGGCGAGCTCGCCCAGGGCATGAAGAAAATCTTCGATCGGTTCAAGTCGCTGATCAAACGCAAGGACAAAGACGGCGCGCTCATGTTCCCGGAGATCGAGGGCGCGCTGTGCGTGCTCGAGGCGCCGCTGGGCCGTGATCGCGACTGGAACGTGCACCTAAACGTGATGCTGGTCGTGCGCGGCTTCCTGGACTGGGGGAAGTTGCGCCAGGCCTGGCATTGGAACGTCGAATTCAAACGCCTGCCGCGCGGCAACCTCGAGCGCCTGCAGGCCTCTTTCCGGGAGCTGATCAAGTACGCGGTCCAGGCGACCAGCGAGAAGAGCGAGCACCACGCCGCAAGGGATTTATCACGCGAAAGCAGTGTAGAGGCAGACCCCGCCCCTGGTTGTGAGCCAGGGGCGGGCGAGCCGTCTCCCGACACATCCTGTCCGAATCGCGCTGTAGCGCCTCCAATGCTCGCCTGGACGGGCTCAGAGCTGGCCGAGTGGCTAGAGGCCATGCGCGGCTTCCGGCGCTCCAGGAGCTATGGCTGCCTCTAC
>JALYWF010000046.1 GCA_030852845.1 Pseudomonadota bacterium | reverse complement strand
GACCACCAGCGCCGCCGGGACCACCAGCGCCGCCGGGACCACCCGGTCCGCGGGCACCGCCGGGGGCGCCGCGACCGCCGCCGAAACCACCGCCGCCGCCGCCCGTGACGTTCATCGTCACCGCGGTGTAGAGCGGAGTGCGGCCATGCCAGTCCCAGGTATGCGGATTGGCGCCCTTGTCGAGCAGCAGCATGGCGATGTCGAAGCGGCGGTTGTCGATGGCATTGATCAGCGGTGTCACGCCGTCGGGATTGGGCAGGTTTACATCGGCGCCGGCCTTGATCAGCGACTCGGCGCAGGCAAGGCACCCCGAGCGGGTGGCGTAAAGCAGTGCGGAGAGGCCGCCCGTGTGGCGGGTGCCGAACTGGGCGCGCGGTTCGGAGGTGAGCTGCCGCGCCCAGTCATCGTGCTTGCCACGCAGGTTCACCTGCGAAGCAGCGCCGCGGGCCAGCAGCAACTCGACGATCTCCGGCTGGTTGTTGCCGGCTGCCCACATCAGTGCTGTCTGGTCGCGGAAGGTTTCCATGGCCTTCACGTTGGCGCCGCGCTCGATCAGGATCTTCGCCATCTGCGGCTGGTTCTCGCTGATCGCCAGCATCAGTGCCGTCTGCTTGTCCGGGTTCGGCGCCTCGATGTCGGCACCGGCATCCAGCACCGTGCGGAACAGCTCCAGGTCGCCGACGCGGATGGCCTCGGTCAGCGCCGTTGCGCCGTACTTGTTGGCAACATTGGCCTTGGCGCCGGCCTTCAGCAGGGCGTTCACCATCTCGCGGTCGCCGTGGAAGGCAGCCCACATCAGCGCGGTCGAACCGTCGGCGGACTTCACGTTCACGTCCACGCCGGGGGAGGTGATCGCGGCCAGCAGGGAATCCCGCTTTGCTTCGCGCGCCCAGTCCACCAGGGTGATCTGGCGGTCGGCTTGCGCGGCCATCACGGCCGGGCCGAGGCACAGCAGCCCGATGGCGGCGATCGCCCGGAGTCCCCGGGCACGGCGGTTGAGGTTAGACAACGTTGGCTCCCACATTGGTGTAGTGCGCCTGATAGCCCTTGGAGAGGTCATACAGGAAGCGCGCCGGATCCTGGAACTTGCGCCCGAATTCATCGAGGGCGCCGGTTTCGAGCATGTCCTTGCCACTCTGGCCCTTGGCCATCAGGCCCGCGGTCTTGTCGTAGATCCTGCGCATCAGGTCGCACTCGGCCACCAGCTGGGCATGGGTCATCACCGGGCCGTAGGCCGGCACGATGCGCGTCTGTTCGTTGGTCAGTTCGATCAACGCCTCCAGCGAGTCGACACGACCGCCCAGCCAGCCGCCAGCGAACCAGTCATGCACCGGATCGCGTTCCGGCGAGACCACGTCGCCCGCGGCCAGCACATTGGCATCGCGGAAGTACACGTAGGCATCACCGCGGGTGTGCGCCTCGAGCAGGTAGCCGCACTGGATGCGCTCGCCACCGGCCGTGAGCTCGTGCTGGTCGCGGAAGGTGACCTTGGGCACGGCCTCTTTTGGCGGTGCCTTGATCCAGCGGTCCTGGCCGGGTGACCAGTAGTCGGCCGCCAGCCACTGCCTGGTGATGGTCTGGGCGTGGATCTCGGCGCCCGCGGCACCGAACAGCGCGTTTCCGCCCGTCTGGTCCGCATGGTAGTGCGTGTTGATCAGCGTGCGCACAGGCTTGCCGTCCAGCTGCTTCTGCAGGCTGGCGGCAGCCGCGGCCGAGCCGCTGTCCACCAGCAGCAGGTCGCTGCCGGTGTCGAGCACAATCACATTGCCGGGGGTGCCGGTGATGACACTGAGCTTGCCGCCCAGCGACTGCATGCGCAGCTTGGCTGGAGCGGCGGCGCTGCCGGGTGCCGTCTGGCAGCCGGTCAGGCTGCCGAGCACGGGCACAGCGGCAAGGCCGGCAAGGGCGCCGGCGCTGGTCTTCAGGAAACTTCTGCGGTCACGTGGCTGCATCTTAGAGTTCCGCGATCCTGCCGGTGCTGATGCCGAACTTCTCCTGCTCGATGCCGAACTTCTCCAGGAAGCTCAGGTGCAGGTTGGCCAGCGGCGTGCGCTGCGGCAGCGTGAGGTTCTTGCCGCCCTTGTGCCTGCCGTTGGCTCCGCCGATCACCAGTTCGGGCAGGGGATAGTTGTCGTGTGCGTTGCTGTTGCCCATGTTCGAGCCATAGAGGAACAGCGAGTGGTCAAGCACGCTGCCATCGCCTTCCTTCGTGTCGGCCAGCTTCTTGATGAAGTCGGCGAAGCGCTGTACATGGTAGTGCTGGATGCGCAGCAGCTCGTCGATGCGCTCGCGCGTGTTGGTGTGGTGGCTCACCGGATGGAAACCGCCGGCCACGTTCAGGTGCGGGTAGGCGCGGTCGGTGCCCTCGGCCGCCATGGCAAACGTGACCACACGGGTCATGTCCGCCTGGTAGGACAGCGCGATCAGGTCGAACATCAGCTTCAGCTGCTGGTCGAAGTCCTCCAGCACGCCGATCGGGGCGGGCGGCACGTCCACCGCGCTCATGTCCTTCGCCTGCGCCATGGTCACGCGACGCTCGATCTCGCGCACGGTTTCCAGGTAGTCATCGAGGGCCCGCTGGTCGGCCGGGCCGAGGGACTTGCGCAGCGAGGTGGTGCGCGCGGCGATCATGTCGAGGATGCTGGCGTTCTTGCGCAGCAGCTCCTCGCGCTCGGCCAGCGAATCGAACTCGCCCACCAACTGGATGAACACCTTGCGCGGGTTGAACTCCATCGGCAGCGGCTTGTTGGGCGCCGCGTAGGTAGTGGTGAAGGAGTAGTAGCTGCCACTGCCCGAGGCGATCTGGATGGTGGTCTCGGAGGCCAGCTCCATCGAGGGCAGGGTGGTCTCGCGGCCGATCTTCTGCGCGATGACCTGGTCGAGCGTGGTGGCCAGGCTCGGGCCGCTGGCAGAAGTGTCCGGCGTCACGCAGGCCAGCCAGGTTGCCGGGTTCAGCGTGTGCACCGAATTGTTCGGCGCCTTGTTCTCGATGTTCTCGAAGGTGGTCAGGTACTGCTTGAACGGCTCCAGCGGGGAGACGGTCTTGCCCAGCGTGAAGTCGGCACCCTTGCCGGAGCTGGTCCAGCCGTCGACTTCCTTGCCGAAGGGCGTGTTGTTCATGATGGCGCCGTGCGGCAGGTAGAAGAACCCGGCGCGGGCCTTCGGCATGGCCGCCGTCTGCGCCAGCGCGGTGCTCGCCGGCACCATGGCATCGAGGAAGGGCAGGCCCAGCGCAACGCCGGTGCCTCGCAGGAATGTGCGCCGGGACAGGTGCTTCTTGGTGATGAAATACGCCATCGCTGCTCTCCTTATTGATCCCTGCCCGCCACCGCTCCACCCAGTGTGGAAGCCACGGCCTGCGGTTTCTGTCGCTCGGCCCCCTGCCGGCGGAAGGCGTCGCTGTTGACGATGCCCTCGATGATCGCGCCCAGGGTGTAGTTCTTCGCGGCCGCCTCGCGCACGATGCGCCGTACCTCCGGCATGTCCTCGTGCTCGATCTCGCGGTTCAGCGCGAACATCATCAGGCGTCTGGTGACCGTGGTGGGGAACTGGTCACGGTGGCTCAGCAGGTAGCCGCGCAGGTCGGCCGGGCCATTGAGCTTGAGGCCGCTGGACAGCACTGTCGTGGCATCGATCGGGGCGCGTGCGGCCGTGTCGGTGTCGCGCCAGCGGCCCTGGTTGTCGAAGTTCTCCAGTGCAAGGCCCGGCGGGTCGATCAGGCCATGGCAGGCCATGCAGGTGCGGTTCTCGCGATGGGCCTCGAGCCGCGCGCGGATCGTGGTGGGCGCCTGGCCGTCGTGAATGGAAAGGTCGGTCACGACGCCCGGTGGCGGCGGAGCGGGCGGCGTGCCCATGATCTTGTCCAGCACCCAGGCGCCGCGCAGCACCGGCGAGGTGCGGTCGGCGTAAGAGGTGCGCAGCAGCACGGCGCCCTTGCCCAGGAGGCCGAAACGGTTCTCGTTGGTGAGCTGCACGCGCTTGAACAACGCGCCACGCACGCCGGGGATGCCGTAGTGCTGGGCCAGGGCCTCGTTGACGAAGGTCCAGTCGGCCGTCAGCAGGTCGAGCACGCTGCGGTCTTCCAGCAGCACGCTGGCCAGGAACAGGCGGATCTCGGTCTCGAAATTCGCGCGCATGGCCACGTTCCAGCCCGGTGTGGTCGGCTCGACCTTCTCCAGCTCATCGACGTTGAGCCAGCCCAGCGCGAAGTTTTCCACCAGCGCGTTGGCGCGCGGGTCCTTCATCATGCGCGCTACCTGCGCGTTGATCACCGACCGGTCGGAGAGCCGGCTGGCGGCAGCCAGGTCGAGCAGCTCCTTGTCGGGGCCGGTGTTCCACATCATGAACGACAGGCGGGTGGCCAGCTCCAGGTCGGTGAGCAGGCGGGTCTCGCCGGGCTTCTGCGGCGCGGGAATGGCGCGATAGAGGAAGTCGGGGCTGGAGAGGATGGCGACCATCATTTCGGTGATGCCGGCGTCGAATCCGCCCGGCTCGGAGCGGCCCATCTCGTAGAACTTCATCAGGAACGAGACGTCTTCGGCCGTGACAGGGCGGCGGAACGCCTGCGTGGCCATGTTGCGCGCGATGTTCTCGGCGCAGGGGCGCTCCTCGGACTGCTCCTTTGGCTGGCAGATGAGGATGCGGGCGCGCGTGTCATTCATCGACAGGCCGGAGGGATTGAACGGGCCCTCGATCTCGATGCCGGTGAGCACCGCGGGCATGTTGCTGAGCCGGCCGCCACCGCCGAAACCGCCGCCGCCGGCAGCGTTGTTGCTCAGCGAATGGGCGCGCTCGATGTAGGTGATCGCCACCTCACGGCGTCCCGCCTTCACCCTGGCGGGCGTGGAAACCATCTGCAGCAGCTTCTTCTTGCCTTCCGGGCCGTCGCGGTCTGCGATGTCGAGCCACTCCCCGCCACCGACTTCCTTGCGTGCGGCTTCCACGCCGTCGATGAGGATGACCAGCGTGGCGGGATTTTCCGCGCCGCGCGGATAGAGGCCCATGTCCATGTAGTCTTCTTCGGTGACGTTGAAGTGGTACTCACCGTCGGCCGGGAAGACGTACGTGAAGCTCATGCCAGTGCCGCGGCCCGCCCCGACGGCAGCGCGGGTGCCCAGCGGATAGGCAGTGGGCTTGCCCACCTGGGCCGGCACGAACACCTTGGCCATCTTGGGCACCGGGTCGCCGATGGCTAGGCGCACGGCGCGGCGGCTGGCCGACATGTACTGCTCGAGGAAGGACGGCGACATGGCCAGGGCCTCGGCGATGTTGCTGAAGCCTTCCACCTCGATTTCAGAGGGCAGCGCCTGCCGCGCATTGATGTCCACCCCGATGAGCGCCTTCACGGAAGCGGCGTATTCGTCGCGGTTCAGGCGCTGGATGGGCACGTGGCCCACATGCTTGTGCTCGGTCGCGGCGGTGTCGAGAGAGGTCTCGAGGAAGCGCACCACGGTATCGACCTCTGCCTGGGCGGGCTGCTTCTCGCCAGCCGGCGGCATCAGGCGGCCGCGCAGCTTGGTGACGGCTTGTTCCCAGACTTCGGGTTCTTCGCCGACCTTGTTGAAATCAAGGGTGTCGAGCGCGAGGCTGCCCGCCCAGTCCTCGGCGTTGTGGCAACCAATGCAGTAGTTACTGACGAGGTTGTTGAGTACCCCCGGACCGGCGTGGGCGGCAGCCTGTGCCTGTGCCAGCCCGGGCATTGCGGCCAGGCCTGCCAGTGTGGCCATTGCGCCCGCCAGCCTGCCGGCCGATCCCGCCCATGTTCCGCTCTTGCGCATCCCCCAACCCCCGCCTGCGTCGACCAGAAAAGCTGCTGCAGCCGCATCGGGCGGCCGCAGTTAGTGTAATGGAAGAATAGGTCAGAGCAGCCGCAGGGGGACTTGGTTCCTCCTGCGTGGCGAATTCGCATAGCGCCGGCCATTGCCGGCCCGGCCATCAGGCAAGCAGACGTCGCAGGCGCTGTGTGGGAGTGCTGGCGCCTTCGGCAGCCGCCCGCTGCAGCAGCTGCCTTACCTGGGAAGGATGCAGCGGCCGGCTCAGCAGGAACCCCTGGCCGAGGTTGCACGCACGCTCCTGCAGCAGCAGCAGCTGGCCCATCTCCTCGATGCCTTCGGCCACCACCTCGATGTTCAGCGTGCGCGCCATCGAGATCATGGCCGAGGCGATGGCGTTGTCGGCATTGCTGGTGTGTGCGCGCCGCACGAAGGCCCGGTCGATCTTCAGGCGATTCACCGGGAAGCGGCTCAGCCGCGCCAGGCTGGAGTGGCCGGTGCCGAAGTCATCGATGGCGATTTCGACACCGAGGGCCTGCAGCTGCTTGATGGCGCCTACCGCCCGGTCGTCATCCTGCATCAGCACTGATTCGGTGATCTCCAGTTCCAGCAGGCGCGGGGGTAGGCCGCATTCCTGGAGGACGGCCGCGACGCGCGCGGGGAAGTCCGGCTGCACCAGCTGAATGCCGGAAACATTCACGGCCACCCGCACCGGGGGCAGGCCTTCCCTCTGCCAGGCGCAGGCCTGGGCGCAGGCGGTGCGCAGCACCCACTCGCCGATGGGCAGGATGAGGCCGGTCTGCTCGGCGACGGGCACGAACTCCGATGGCGGCACCAGCCCGAGCGAGGGATGTTTCCAGCGCAGCAGGGCCTCCAGTCCGCAGATGCGGGCGGAATCCAGGCTGTACTGCGGCTGGTATTCCAGCCACAGCTCGTTGCGCTCGACGGCGCCGCGCAGCTCACCCTCGATGGTGAGGCGCAGCAGCGCGTCGGCGCTCATGTCCGGCACGAACAGGGCGGCGGTGCCGGGCGCGCGACGCTTGGCGAAGTACATCGCCAGGTCCGCGTTGCGCATCAGCGTCTCATCGTCTTCACCGTCGAGCGGACACAGGGCGATGCCGATGCTGGGCGTGACCAGCACCTCGTGCTGTCCCAGGCGCATCGGCTGGGACACTGCCGCGATCAACCGCTGGGCGACGGCCTCGACTGCCTCGCCACTGGCGATGTCCTGCAGCAGTACCATGAACTCGTCGCCGCCGAGGCGTGCCACGCCGTCATGCTCTTCGCCTTCGGCCTCCATCGGGCAGGCATTGAGCGCCGAGCGCAGTTCCGCGCGTAGGCGCGCGGTCACCACGCGCAGCAGCTCGTCACCAACTCCGTGGCCCAGCGTGTCGTTGATGCGCTTGAAGTTGTCCAGGTCGATGCACAGCAGGGCGAAGGGGTTGCCCTGGCTGCGCTGGCGTTGCAGGGCACCGCTCAGGATGGACTGGAAGAACTCGCGGTTGGGAATGCCAGTGAGGCTGTCGAAATAAGCCAGGCGGCGGATGTTGCAGCGTGCGGCCTCCAGGTCCTGGTTGATCTGGTATCCGCGCAGCACATAACGCACGCGATGCGCGATCAGCGCCCAGCTGATGGGCTTGGAGATGAAGTCGGTGGCGCCGGCCTGGTAGGCGGCGTCCACCGATTCCACGTCATCCATGCCGGTGACCATCACGATGGGCAGCAGCTCGCCGGCCTCCTGGCGCAGCTCGCGGCACACGTCCAGGCCATTGCGGCCCGGCATGTCGATGTCGAGCATCACCAGGTCGAAGCGGCCGCCGTGGAACAGCCGCATGGCCTCCTCGCCGTCGCGCGCCACCGCTACGCTCAAGCCGGCCACGCGTAGCGCAGCCTCCATCATCATCAATGCGGCGGGATCGTCGTCGGCGACAAGGATGCGTCGGGTGTCATTGCTCATGCGGCTTCTCCAAGAATTTCCTGCGCGCGCTGGATCACGCCCTGGTGCGCGTGGCGCAACTCCTCCAGCAGCACGCGCGCGTCCTGCACCTGGCCACTGCGGCCGAGGGCCTCCAGGCGGCGGTACAGGGCCGAGAGTTGCTCGGCGCCAAGGTTTGCGGTGCTTGATTTCAATGCGTGGGCGCAGCGGCTCAGCAGCTGCGCGTCCTGCGCATCGAGCGCCTGCTCCACGCGCGCGAACTGTGCCTCGGCGCCCTGCAGGAAGGTGCGCAGCACGTCTCCGGCCAGATCCGATCCGGCGCGCGCACCGATCTGGCGCAGCGTGTCGATCTGGCGCATGTTGATGGCGCTGGCGTGGGCGGCGGCGGGGGCGGGGGCGGCGGCGGGGGCCGGCGAGGTGCCCTGTGCGACCGCTTCTTCGGCCCGGGGAGCCGAAGGCAGCCAGCGCGACAGCGCGGCCGCGAGCAGCCCCAGCGTGAGCGGCTTGGTGAGGAAGCCATCCATGCCGGCCGCCAGGCATTTGTTCTCGTCGCCCTGGAGCGCATTGGCCGTGAGCGCGAGGATGGGAACCCGGCCACGCTCGGCCGGCAACGCGCGGATGGCGGCTGTGGCCGCATAGCCATCCATCACCGGCATCTGGCAGTCCATCAGCACCAGGTCGAACTGCCCGGTGCGCTGCCTTTCCACGGCCTCCAGTCCGTCACCGGCCACCTGCGACTGCAGGCCCAGTGCGCCGAGCATGGCGGTGGCCACCTTCTGGTTGGTGGCATTGTCCTCCACCACCAGCACGCGGCCCTGCATGCGCCACTGCTCGAACGGGCCGCGCGGCAGCAGTTGCGTCGGCGTGCGCGGCAGCCGCGCCTCCACGCCCAGCATGCTGCTCAGCTGCACCAGCAACTCCTCGCGTCGCACTGGCTTGTTCATGTGGTGCCGGATACCCAGCTCCTGCAGGCGTGCGGCATCCACGCGCGCGATCTGCGAGGTCAGCAGCAGCATTGGCAGTGCGGCGCCCGGTGGCGTGGCGCGCAGCGCCGCGGCCAGCTGCAGGCCGTTCATGGCCGGCATCTGCAGGTCGATGATGGCGAGTGAGGGAGGATGTGGGCAGTCCCGCAGCAGGTCGAGCGCTTCGGCTCCACTGCCGGCTGCCGTCACGTGCATGCCGTAGCGGGCAAGCAACTCGCGCAGCATGGCAAGGCTGGTCGCGTTGTCGTCCACCACCAGGATGCCCTTGCCCTCGAGGGCCGTGGCGTCAACCTGCCGGCGATACGCAACCCGCGGCGGTGGCAGCAGCAGGTTCACCGTGAAGCGCGAACCGTTGCCCGGCTCGCTTTGCACGCTGATGCTGCCGGCCATCAGGCTGAGCAGCCGCCGGCAGATCGCAAGACCCAGTCCCGTGCCGCCGTAGCGGCGCGTGGTGGAGCCATCGGCCTGCGAGAAGGATTCGAAGATGCCGGCCTGTGCCTCGGCGGGAATGCCGACGCCGGTGTCCTCGACCACGATCTCGATGGCCATCTGTCCCAGTGGCAAGGTGCGACGCGACACGCGCACCAGCACCTGGCCGCGCTCGGTGAACTTCACTGCATTGCCGACGAGGTTGGCGAGCACCTGGCGGATGCGCAGCGGGTCGCCCTGCACCCGGGTAAGCGCCGCGTCATGCTGCATGTAGTGCGCCACCAGTTCCACGCCCTTGCTCTCGGCGGCATGGGCAAACATGGTCAGCACTTCGTGGATCAGTTCCGGAAGGTCCAGGTCCACTGCTTCCAGTTCCAGTTGCCCGGACTCGATCTTCGAGTAGTCGAGGATGTCGTTGATCACGCTGAGCAGGTGTTGCCCGGAACCCTGCACGGCCTGCGACCATTCACGCTGCCGGGGATCCAGATGGCTGTGCAGCAGCAGCTCGTTCATGCCGAGTACGCCATTCAGCGGCGTGCGGATCTCATGGCTCATGGTGGCCAGGAACAGGCTCTTGGCGCGGCTGGCGTCCTCGGCCTGCTCCTTGGCCACGCGCAGTTCCGAGGTGCGGCGCTCCACCACCTGCTCGATCTGCCCGCGCAGGTTGCGCTCGCCGTCCAACGCACGCGCCGTGGCGTCGAGCAGTGTGTTGGTGCTGCGGATGAGGGTGCCGATCTCGTCGTCGCGGTGTCGCTGTGGCAGTGAGAGCCGTTCGCTGGTGCCCGGCTCCACCGCTTCCAGCTTGCGCGCCAGCGCAACCACGGGGCGCGATACCAGGCGTGCACCGAGGGCATAGAGCAGCAGGGCGATGATCAGGCCCTGGCCTACCATCAGGCTGGTCAGGGTGAGGGCGTCCTTGGAGGCGATCTGGTTGATGCGCGAGGCGTCCCCCCAGATCAGCAGGCGGCCCACCGGCTCATGGCTGCCGAGAGGTGAACGCAGTTCCGATTCGACTTTCAGCTCCGGGTCACGCTGCACATTATTGCCGGCGTCACGCGTGGCAAGCAGCTGGCCGGTGGAGGAATACACCTCGATGGCTTCCACCAGTTCATTGCGCGCCAGTCCTTCGGTGACCTCCCCCAGCAGTACCTCGTCGCGGGCGTACACGCCGATGGCCACGGTATTCGCCAGCGCGCTCGCAAGCCCGGCCAGCGTGCTGCGGCTGGCATCCGCGGAGCGCTTGCGGCTCAGGCTATGGGCGAGGCCGCCGGCAAGCACGCAGAACGCCAGCACGGCCAGTGCCACCACCAGCGCGAAGCGCATCTGCAGGCTGCGCGGCCTGGGCAGGGCAAGCGTCATGTCCCGTCCTTCAGCACCAGCACGGTGCGCAGGCCACTTTCAGTGGGCGGTGCAGGCAACCAGGTGATGGCGTGCGGATCCCGCCGCACCGTCTCCAGCAGCGAAGCCTGGCCATGCACCTGCTGCGGCGGCAGGTTGCGTCCAGAGAACATCAGTCGCGCCCAGTAGCTGGTCACCTGCGCGAGGCTCATGTCCGCCAGCGTGCGGTAGAAGCCCGCGCGCTGGGGGGCATCGGCGAGTTCGTAGCTGGTGGCGGGGAGGCCGTCGGGAAAGGAGCGCGTGCGGCCCATGAAGATATGCAGCGCCTCTTGCGCGGAGAGCGAGCGCGTTGCGTTCTTCTCACTGACCACAATGTAGTAGTCAGCCGCTGCAACAGGCGCGGACAGCAGGCCGCACATTGCCAGCAGGGTGAGCAGGGCGATCAGGCGGGTGTTCATCAGAATACGAAGTCCGCCGCCACTCCCAGGATGGTGGAGTCCGCCTTGCGGCCGTCGGCGCGATGCCAGAGGCCATCACCGTCGCGGCGCGTATGCACGACGTCCAGCTGCGTCTTCAGCGCCAGGCGTGGCGCCACGTCCCAGCGCAGCCCCGCGGAGGTGGTGAACTGGTTGCCTGAGAGCTTGTTCGCGGTGGTCGTGGCGGCGGCGGCCAGTCCCTGCGCCTGTTGCGCCAGCACCGGATCGATGCCAGCCAGCGGGGTGGCCCAGTCCGGCGTCACGAAGGCGTCGTAGTCGCGCAGCGCGGCGCTTTCCATCACATAGGCCGTGATGGCACCGAAGCGCCGGCCGAAAGTCACGTAGCCGGTGTTGAAGTTGATGGCGGAGGATTTCCTGGCCCAGGCGCGGTTGACCTCGGCCTGCAACAGCCAGTCATTGCGGTCGTAGGCCACCGCGGCTGCCAGGTATTTGGTGTAGGCGCCGGAAGTCGAAAGGGCGGCGGCCAGGCCGGCGGCCTCATCGGCAACCTGCGGCACCGGCAACGCCTGCATGGCGTGCAATGCGTCCAGCAGGGGCGCAAGACGACCGGTGTGGGTGCGCGCGCGCAGCGCGCTCACGCGCAGGAGCAGTCCATTGTCCTCGCGTTCCAGCATCAGGCCATGTACCGGATCCAGCTTTAGCCGGCGCTCGCCGATGCCGGCGCTGGTCTGGCCGGCGAAGGCCTTGGCCCGCCACTGCGCATCGCCGGTCATCCAGGTCCGCGTGACGTCCAGGCCATCCAGCGAATTGGGCATGCGCGAATAAAATTCCACCGGCGGACGGATGAAGGGATCGGTGTAACCCACATCGCGGTATTCGGAGATCAGGTACGCATCCAGGTTCAGCCTGCCCGCGCGCACGCTCCAGCCGGCGTCGGGCCGCCAGGCAATGAAACCCAGCTCGAGGAAGTCGCTGCCGCGCGCATCGTCGCCCAGGCGGGCAAAGGAAGCCTGGCCCACGAACTCCAGTGCGGCGAACGGCCGGTAGTTCAGCTGCAGGCCAACCACGGAGTCCAGGTCCGCGCGCAGACTGCTGCCATTGTGCTTCTGGTTCAGCGAGCGCGTGTAGGCCCAGTCGGCGGGCTGGTCCACGTGGGCAATGCCGAGCGTGCCGAAGCCGTGGATGGACAAGGCTTCCGCCTGTGCCACGGCAGACTGGCCGAGGACAGCGGCCAGGATGGCTCCCATGCGCATCCAGCCTGCGAGGGGCAGGCGATGCGGCTTTCCCGCCCACGTTCCAGATAACGGCTTTTTCATTGCACCAGCGATGAGGAATTTGCTGCGCCATGTAACGCCCTCCCGGGACCCGGCTGTACCGGGGTTCCCCTGAGCCGGGGCCGGATGTGGCGGGGGTCACGTTTGCAGCGCAAAATGACGGGCGGTCGCCGGCCGGCGACCTCCAAGGGGGAAAACAAGATGAAGAAAATGCTGTCCTCGGCTGCAATCCTCGCCACCCTGCTCACCGTGCCCGCAATGGCGCAGGCGAAGTCCTGCGAAGAGCTGAAAAGCGAGATCGAGGCGAAGATCCGCCAGAACGGGGTAGCCGAATTCACCCTCACTGTGGTCGACAAGGATGCCGAAGAAGACGGCAAGGTCGTCGGCACCTGCGGGGGCGGGACCAAAAAGATCATCTACAAGCGCAGCTGACCCACCCGCGGGGCCTGCGCGCTAGACTCGGTGCGTTCCACGCACCGGGGGGTTTCGATGTCTGGCGCCACGCTCAATATCCAACACCGCGACCGCCTTTACATAGGTGGGCAATGGGTGCCCCCGGCACAGGCCGGGAGCATCACGCTCGTGGATCCGGCCACGGAGAAATCCCTCGGCGAGGTGGCCGAAGCGCGCGAAGCCGACATGGATCGTGCCGTGGCCGCCGCGCGGCAGGCCTTCGACGCAGGCCCCTGGCCGCGCATGGCGCACACGGAGCGCGCCCGCTACGCGGCGGCGATGGCCGACGCACTGGAGAAGCGGCACGGGGACCTGGCCCGCGCCTGGACGCTGCAGACGGGCGGGCTGGCCAGCTTCGCGCCCAATGTCACCTTCGGCGGCACCATGCAGCTGAGGTATTTCGCCGGCCTCGCGGCGAGCTATCCCTTCGAGACAAGGCAGCCGTCCTCGATGGGCCCGGGCAAGACCATCATCGTGCGCGAGCCGGTGGGTGTGGTCGCCGCCATCGCGCCATGGAATGCACCCTACGGCATCATGATGCAGAAGTTGGCGCCCGCGTTGATCGCCGGCTGCACCGTGATCATGAAGCCCTCGCCGGAGACACCGCTGGAGGCATACATCATCGCCGAGTGCGCCGCCGCGGCCGGCCTGCCACCCGGCGTGATCAACCTGGTGCCGGCGCACCGCGAGGCCTCGGATCACCTGGTGCGCAATCCCGGCGTCGACAAGGTGGGGTTTACCGGCAGCACTGCCGCGGGCCGTCGCATCGCCAGCGTGTGCGGCGAGCGCATCGCGCGCGTGACGCTGGAACTGGGCGGCAAGTCCGCCGCGCTGGTGCTGGATGATTTTCCCGTCGAGCAGGCGGCGGCCATCCTCGCCGGAACCATCTGCACGATGAGCGGCCAGGTCTGCGCCACGCTCAGTCGCGTGATCGTCTCGCAGCAGCGCCACGCGGCGCTGGCCGAGGCCATCGTGGCCGCCATGGCGGGCATCCGCGTGGGACCGCCGGATGATCCCGAAAGCCAGATGGGGCCGCTGGCGATGCGGCGGCAGCTCGAGCGCGTCGAGGGCTACATCGCGCGCGGCATCGCGGAGGGCGCGACGCTGGCCTGTGGCGGCCGGCGTCCGCCGCGCCTCCCGAAGGGCTTCTACTTCGAGCCCACGCTGTTCACCCATGTGGACAACAGCATGGTGATCGCGCAGGAGGAGATCTTCGGCCCGGTGATCAGCCTGATCGCCTGCCGCGACGAAGCCGATGCCATCCGCATCGCCAATGATTCCATCTATGGCCTCAACGGCGCGGTGTTCACTCAGGATCCGGACCACGCCTTGCGCGTGGCGCGCCAGCTGCGTACCGGTTGCGTGGGGCACAACGGCCTGCGCATGGACTTCATGGCGCCCTTTGGCGGCTTCAAGCAGTCAGGCATCGGTCGCGAGGGCGGACCCGAGAATTTCCAGGCCTATACAGAGACCAAGACCATTCTCACGGACTGACAGGAGCTGCCCATGGATTTCGGCGCGCTGTTCGGGGTGCAGATGCCGGTGGCGGAGATCGTGATCCGCGGCTCTGCCATCTACTGGTTCCTGTTCCTGGTGTTCCGCTTCGTGCTCCGCCGAGATGTCGGTGCGATCGGCATTGCCGACGTGCTGCTGCTGGTCATCCTGGCCGATGCGGCGCAGAACGCCATGGCCGGGGAATACAAGACGATCACCGAGGGCATCATCCTGCTGGCCACCATCATCGGCTGGAACATGCTGCTCGACTGGCTGGCATACCGATTTCCGGCGGTGAACCGCTTCACCACGCCACGGGCGCTGTTGCTGGTGCGTCACGGGCGTTTCCTGCCGGAAAACCTCAGGCGCGAGCACCTCACCCGTGACGAGGTGATGTCGAAGCTGCGCGAGCAGGGCATCATCCATCTGCGCGACGTACGCCATGCGTACATGGAAAGCGATGGGCAGATCAGCGTGATGCGCTACGAACGCCAGGAGAATCCTCCGCCGGCAGCCGGTGGCCCGCCCGGGGCCGGTGGCACTTGAGATATGCGGCCAGTTTGATCCTCCCCGGAAATTCGATGACAACGACTGGCAAAGGCAGGGCGCGGCGCTGCGCGCGCTGGCTTGTGGCACTGGCCCTGTGCGCGACTGCGCTTGCGGCGACAGCGCAGATCCGCCCCGCGCCGGCATTCACGGCGGAGCAGCTGGACGCGCTGCCCACTACCGGCTGGCTCACCAACGGCGGCAACCTCGCCAACCAGCGCTACTCGCCCCTGCGCCAGATCAACCGCGACAACGTCGCGCAGCTGAAGGCGAAGTGGCGCACGCACCTGGACGGCTCCGGCCTCGGCGCCAACCACTCCGGGCAGGGCCAGCCCATCGTGTACGACGGAGTCATCTACATCACCACGGGCGAGAGCGATGTGTTCGCCGTGGCGGTGGAGACGGGCCGCATCCTCTGGCGCTACCAGGCCGGCATCGATGCCTCGCGCGTGCGTGCCTGCTGCGGCTGGTCCAATCGCGGCGCGGCGCTGGGTGACGGCAAGGTGTTCGTGAGCCGCCTCGACTCGCAGGTGGTGGCACTGGACCAGCGCAATGGCAATGTGCTGTGGTCGGTGCAGGCCGAGGATCCCACCGCCGGCTACACCATTACCAGCGCGCCTCTTTATTTCGACGGCCTGGTGATCACCGGCTTCGCCGGCGGCGAGGTGGGCATCCGCGGCCGCATCAAGGCCTTCGATGCGAAGACCGGCAGGCTGGTGTGGACTTTCTACACAGTGCCCGGGCCCGGCGAATTTGGCCACGACACCTGGCCGGCCGACAACGATGCATGGAAGTACGGCGGTGCGCCGATCTGGCAGACGCCGGCGCTCGATCCTGCGCTGGGATTGCTCTATTTCACCACGGGCAACGCCGGACCCGACTACAACGGCGCCCATCGCGCCGGTGACAACCTGTTCACCGTGTCGGTGGTGGCGCTGGAAGTGAAGACGGGCAAGTACCGCTGGCATTTCCAGCAGGTGCGACACGACATCTGGGACTACGATTCACCCAACCCGGTGATCCTCTTCGACGCACCCTACGACGGACGCATGCGCAAGGGGCTGGCGGAGGTTTCCAAGACCGGCTGGGTATACGTGCTCGATCGCGAGACGGGCAAGCCGCTGCTGCCCATCGAGGACCGCCCGGTGCCGCAGGAGCCGCGCCAGCGCACCGCCGCCACGCAGCCCTTCGTGATCGGCGACCCGGTGGTGCCGCAGTTCATCGACATCGCGCCGGAGGGTTTCGAGCTGGTGAACAACGGCGCCATCTTCACCCCGTTCTGGGACAAGGTGACGCTGTACAAGCCGCAGATGGGAGCGAACTGGCCGCCCAGCTCCTATGATCCGGAATCCCGCTACATGTTCATCTGCGGCTCGGACCATGTCGGGGTGGGGCAAAGCGATGCCAGGGACTTCGCGCCGCCAGGTCCCACCGGCTTCTGGGCCGGCGGCCGCGGCTCGGCCAACCACGGCGTGGCGCGCCGGGGCACCTTCACCGCGATGAACCTCGCCACCAACCGCATCGCCTGGCAGCAGCAGTGGTCCACCACCTGCTTCAACGGCACCATGGCCACCGGTGGTGGCCTGGTGTTCGTCGGCAGGCAGGATGGGCGTTTCACCGCGCTCGACAGTTCCAACGGCAATCGCCTGTGGTCATTCCAGACCGATGCGGGCGTTGTGGCATCAGCCAGCACCTTCAGGCACGGTGGCAAGCAGCACGTGGTGGTGCTTTCTGCCGGCAGCATGATCAATGGCGGGCGCCGCGGCGACAGCCTGTGGCTGTTTTCGCTGGATGGGACCATCGGGCCACTGCCAGCCGATGCGGGCGCGGCTCCCGCTCCTGCTGCTGGTGCCCGGGCTGCGGCAGCAGGTACTGCCCAGCAGGTGGGGTTGCCGCCCGGCAATGCCAGCCTGGCGGAAGGTGCACGCATCTATCGCCAGTTCTGCCTGGCCTGCCATGGAGAACGTGGCACCGGCGGCCAGGGCAATGGCGCGTCGCTGGAGACCATCGGCAGCGACACGCAGCTGGTTGCGAACACTGCGTGGAACGGCAAGAACACCATGCCGGCCTTCCGCGGCACGCTGACGCCGGAACAGTTGCGCGACGTGGCGCACTACATCTCGGGCGAACTGTTCAACAACGGGCACGCTAACTAGCCGGCACACCGTCGCTGACGTGCGCCTCTCAACGGTCAGAGGATGGCGGCCGCGAAATCGTGCCACCACTGGCTCGCGCCGATCCTCAGGCGCATGCTGGTGAGGAAGAACAGGCACGGCACCAGCGCGAACAGGTAGGCCGGATGGATGCGACCGCGCCGCGTGACCAGGTCATACACCGGCCCGGCGAGGATCAACACGAGGTAGAGGTACAGCTGCCGGTCGAGCTCGCCGATGAAATACGGTGCGCGGCCGATCGCCGCACCCAGCAGGCCGCCCACCGTGGCCATCAGCATCAGCCGCTTGTGCGCATCGGGCGAGCGGCGGCGGTAGTACAGCGCAGCGAGGAACAGCGGCGCGAACACGAACATGTCGAAGAACGGCACGGCCATGGCCTGGATGGTGTCGGGCAGCCCGCCCAGCGGACCGCCGAATCCGCTGCGTGCCGCATGCAGCGTGACCCAGAAGGCCATCACGATCATGAAGCCGCCGAGCACGGCACCGAAGGTGCCCAGCCGCACATGCAGGGCGCGGTTGCCGCTGGCGATGAGCAGGTTCTGCGTGATGAAGAACAGCATCCACAGCGAGAACACGGCGCCGTGGAAGTGGTAGATGAACTCCAGCGGTCGCGCCTGCGGATTGCTCATGGCCAGGAAGAAGCTGGGCGCGAAGCCCACGAACACCACCAGGGTGGCCACGAAGGCCATGATGGTGAAGAAAGCACGGTCGCGCGCCATCGCATTGGCTGCGGTCATACGGCCCTCCCGTTGCGCCGGGTCTCGGGCCCGGCTTGCCGCTGACTGTAACCCAGGCCCGGCCGGCAATGCCAACAGCCGGGGGATCGTGGATACTCGACCCCACGGGGAGGAGCAGCGCATGCGCGAGTTCGATGAACAGGGCATCACGGCGGCCGTGCTGGCTCGCATGGACCGGTGCCAGGACGCCCGCTTCCGGCAGGTGATGGGATCGCTGGTGACGCACCTGCACCAGTTCGTGCGCGAGGTGAAGCTCACCGAAGCCGAGTGGTTCCAGGCCATCCAGTTCCTGACCGACGTGGGAA
The DNA here is from genome assembly GCA_030852845.1 of Pseudomonadota bacterium. Classification (GTDB taxonomy): domain Bacteria; phylum Pseudomonadota; class Gammaproteobacteria; order Steroidobacterales; family Steroidobacteraceae; genus ZC4RG30. The sequence goes on along the minus strand of JALYWF010000046.1, from coordinate 1,625 downwards.
AGACCTGCACCGAGCGTCGCCAGGAATTCATCCTGCTGTCCGACACGCTGGGCGTGTCGATACTCGTGATCACGCTCAATCATCCGGCCAGCGGCGGTATCACCGATTCCACGGTGCTGGGTCCCTACTACTGGGAGGGCGCGCCGGAGATGCCCCCTGGCGCCAACCTGGCCGAGGGAGTGAATGGCGAGCGCGCGTTTTATTCCGGCCGGGTGCTCGACAACGATGGCGCGCCCATCGCCGGAGCCCTGCTCGACATCTGGTCGGGCGATGGTGAGGGCAACTACGACATGCAGATGCCGGAGGATGTGGGCATGAAGGCGCGCGGCCGCATCCGCACCGATAACGGAGGCCGCTACAGCTTCTGGTCCATCAAGCCGAACCACTACCCGGTGCCCACCGATGGTCCAGTGGGGCGCATGCTGGAGAAGATGGGCCGGCACCCGATGCGGCCGGGGCACATCCACATGCTGGTGTCGGCACCGGGACATCTCACAGTCACGACGCACCTGTTTGCCGCGGGTAGCCAGTACATCGATTCGGATGCAGTGTTCGGCGTGAAGGAATCCCTGGTCACGCAATTCCGGAAGCACCCTCCGGGCACCGCGCCGGACGGCACGCAGCTGGAAGCGCCGTTCTATACCGTGGATTACGATTTCCGGCTGCAGCGCGTGTGAAAACGCCGCGAGGCAGTTGCGGTAAGCTGGACCCTCACTGTCATTGCCTGTATTCGCCATGCGTATCGCTTCATCCCTGCTGATCCTTGCCACCGCGCTGCTGCCAGCCTGGTCTGGTGCCAGCGACCTGGCCGATCTGATCCGTGAGGGCGATCGCAAGGCTGCACTGCAGGCCCTGCAGGGCGGCGCCGACGTCAATGCCCTGCAGTCCGACGGCAGCTCGCCGCTGCTGTGGGCCGTGCATGCCGTCGATCACGAGCTGGTGCAGGAGCTGCTGCGGCGGGGCGCAAAGCCTGATGTGCGCAATTCCTTTGGTGCCACACCATTGAGCGAGGCCATCGACCTGCTCGACACCCGGCTGGTGGACATGTTGCTGAAGGCTGGTGCCAGTCCCAACCTCGCCAATGACGACAACCAGACGCCGCTGATGCTGGCTGCGCGAGCGGGCTCATTTCCCATTGCCGAGGCGCTGGTGAAGGCCGGTGCGCGCGTCAATGAAAAGGAGTTGCTGCGCGAGCAGACGGCGTTGATGTGGGCCGTGGCGGCCAGCAGCCCTGAAATCGTGGACCTGCTGATCGCCAACAAGGCCGAAGTGGACATCCGCGCCGCCAGCACCGACTGGGGCAGCCAGATCACCTCCGAGCCGCGCGCGCAGTACCGCAACACCGGCGGCCTCACACCGCTGCTGTTCGCCACGCGCTCCGGATGCGTGGACTGCGCCGCCTCGCTGCTGCAGGCCGGCGCGGACGTGAACCGTCCCACGCCCGAAGGCGTGACCCCGTTGATGAACGCCATCGACAACAACAACTTCGCGGTGGCCAACCTGCTGCTCGACCACGGCGCCGACCCGCATATCTCGGACTGGTGGGGACGCACCGCGCTGTACCTCACCACCGACATGCGCACGCGCGGTGGTGGTGGCGGCGGACGCGGCGGCGGACCACCGGC
>JALYWF010000035.1 GCA_030852845.1 Pseudomonadota bacterium | reverse complement strand
TCGGTGTGCGCCTGGCCGAGATGGCCGAAGGCGATGCGCTCGCCGCCGAAGTCGACGGTCTCGGTGGTGTAGAAGCTCTTGTTGGGCTGCGCAACCTTGCGGAATGCCGGATGAGGCGTGTCGCGCCAGGGCACCTCGATGCGGCGCGTGAGCCAGAGGCGGGTGTTCTCCTGCGCGAGGATGCGGGCGCCCTGCTTGCCCAGCGTTTCATTGAGGCCGGTCTGCTCGGGGTGCCAGTGCGTGTTCACCAGCGTGTGGGCCTTCTTCGCATCCACGGAAGACAGCGCGAGCTTCAGCAATGCCTTCGCGTGATCGCGCTGGCCGCCGTCGAACAGCATGGCGCCTTCAGGCGAACCGAAGGCCACCACGTTGGCGCCGGCGCCGATGATGAGCGCGAGGTTGCCGCCCAGCTCCTGCGCGGCGAGCTTCGCCTTCTTCTCGCGCGCCAGCGCCGGCATTGCCGGCGCCAGCAGTGCGCCGGCGGAGGACAGCGCCGCCGCCTGCAGGAATCCGCGCCTGGATTGCATCAGATCTCGGCGAACTGGCCGGTGCTGTTGCCCAGCGACTCGGCGGGCACGCCGGCGCGGTTCAGCAGCGTGAGCAGCAGGTTGGCATGCGGGGTGTCCTGCGCGAACTTCAGGTGCTGGCCGCCCTTGATGCGTCCGTAGCCCTTGCCGAGGATGGCATTGGGCAGTGGGTCGTTGTTGTGCAGGTCGCTGTTGGACATGTTGCTGCCATACAGGATGATGGAATGGTCGAGCACGCTGCCGTCGCCATCTTCCATCTTCGCCAGCTTGCCGATGAACTTCGCGAACACCGTGGTGTGGTAGTTCTGGATGCGGATCAGCCGCTCGATCTTGGCCGCATCGTTGGCGTGGTGCGAGAGCGGGTGGAAGGCCTCGGTGATCTGCAGGTTCGGGTAGGTGCGCATCGACACCTCCTTGGCCATCATCATCGAGGCGACCTGGGTCTGGTTGGTCTGCCAGGCCAGTGCGATGAGGTCGAAGAGTGCATCCAGGTGCGCGCCGAATTCATCGGGCACGCCCTGCGGCGCGTTGGGCAGGTCCATGGTCTGGCTCTTGCTCACGGCCAGGCGCGCGATGCGCTGCTCCACCTCGCGCACCGAATCGAGATAGTCGCTGACGCGGGCGCGGTCGGCGGCGCTGATGCGCTTGCTGAGCGCCTTGCCTTCTTCCATCACGTAGTCGAGCAGGCTGTCGGTCTCGGCGAGGATGGCCTTGCGCTCGGCGCCCGTGTCTCCCTGCCCGAACAGCTGGTAGAACACCTTGCGCGGATTGTCTTCCATGGGCAGCGGCTGGGTGGGCGTGCGGAAGGCCACGGTGCTGCCGAAGCCGCAGCCGGTGGCGCCCTGGCCGCAGGTGGCATTGCCACCTTCGCCGGTGAGCTCCAGCGAGGGCAGCGGGGTGTTGCCGGTGAAGTGGCGCGCAGCAAGCTGGTCGGCGGTGGTGCCCTTTTCGCCTTCGCGGTTGGCCACGCCATAGCAGGACAGCCAGGTGCCGGCCATGATGCCGTGCGGATCGGAGCTCTCGCCGCCCTTGTTGCGCAGGCCACTGACGATGGTCAGGTGGTCGCGGAAGGGCTCCAGTGGCTTCAGGATGGGCGACATCTCGAAGTCCCGGCCGGTCTTCTCGGGCATCCACGCCTTGATGATGGCGCCATGCGGAAAGTAGATGAAACCCAGGCGCGGTGCGGGCTTTGCGGCAGTCTGGGCCAGTGCGGTGGCCGCCGGGATCATGGCATCGAGCAGCGGCAGGGCGATGGCGGCGCCTGCGCCACGCAGCAGGGTGCGGCGGGAAAGGGCTTTTTTCGTGATGTACATGGCGGGCCTCTGCTTCAATTTACCACCGTGGCCTGGCGGGTGTCGGCCTTGCCGGCGTCGGGCACCCGGGCCTTCAGGAATGGATCGCTGAGCACGATGTTGGTGATCAGGGTGTGGAACCTGTAATCGTCGCCGGCGGTGCGGCGCACGATGTCGCGCACCACGGGCATGTCGTGCGGCTCCACGAGTCGGCCCAGCGCGTAGATCATCATGCGCTCGGTGACGTTCTGCACGAAGGGCACCGGATCGGCCAGCAGCGCGGCGCGCAGTTCATCGGGATTGCGCACGATGGTGCCGTCGGGCAGCTTGCCCAGCATGTCGATCTCGGTGCGCGCGAAGCGGTCGATGCGGCGCGCCTTGCCGGTGGCATCGAAGCCCTCGAGCACGAAGCCGATGGGATCGATGGCCGCATGACAGGAGAAACACTGCGGCTTGTCGCGATGCATTTCGAGCAGCGCGCGCACGGTGGCGGGCTTGTTCTCGGCATTGACCGCGGGCAACGCTTCCACCGCGGGCGGTGGAACCGGTGGCGGCGAGCCGATGATGCGCTCGAGCACATAGGCGCCACGCAGCACCGGTGAGGTGCGGTTGGGATAGGCGCTGGCCATCAGCACACCGCCCTTGCCCAGCAGCCCGTAGCGGCTGGAATCCTCGAGCTTCACCTTGCGGAACTGGTCGCCGCGCACCGAGTTGATGTCGTAGTGCAGCGCCAGCCGCTCGTTGACGAAGGTGTAGGGCGAGGAGAGCAGCTCGGTGACGCTGCCATTGCTGCGGATGATGTCATCCATGAACAGCGCGATCTCCTCGACGAAATCCCCGCGCAGGTCACCGCTGCCGCTGGCGTAGGGGAAAATGGCCGGGTCGGGTGTGATCTCCGGCAGCTTGGTGAGGTTCAGCCACTGCGAACCGAAGTTGCGTGCCAGCGTGACGGCGCGCCCATCGGCCAGCATGCGCTGCACCTGGGCCTTGAGCACTTCCGGTTCGCCGAGGCGGTGTTCCTGCGCCAGCTTCAGCAGCGTGTCATCGGGCAGGCTGTTCCACAGGAAGAACGACAGGCGCGAGGCCAGCGCGAGGTCGTCGATGCGGTAGATGGTGCCGGGCGGCAGGTTCTCGGGCGACTGGTCGGTGCGGAACAGGAAGTCCGGATGCGCCAGCACCGCGGTGAGCGCGCGGCGCACCCCGGCATCGAAGTCGGAGGCCTTGCGGCCTTCCTCGTAGAAACGCAGCAGCGGTGCCAGGTCGCGGTCGGTGACGGGCCGGCGGTAGGCACGGCCGGCGAAGGAGGCGATCACCTGGCGCGCGCAGGGGGTCTCTTCGGCGGCGTTCTTCGGGTAGCAGGCGGCGAAGATATGTCGCCGCGCCGATGTCTCGCTCACGCCGGTGGGATTGAACGGGCCGCGGATCTCGAAGGAGGACACGCGCAGGATGCGGTCCTGTCCGCCGCCGGGCGTGTACATCTGCAGCCGGTCTTCCGATTCAGCAAAGGTGCGGTGACGGAAGGCCACCACGAAGCGGTGCACGCCGGCCGTGGCCTTGAAGCGGATGTTCTTCAGCCGTGCGTTGATGGCGTCGACCGCAGGATCCTGCTGCTGGTCGATGGCCTTCATGTCGTCCTCGCCGCCGATGGTGGTCTCGTAGAGCAGCTTGCCATCCATGGTGACGACGAGGTGGTTCCTGAACTCCATGTTGTAGACCCACAGCGCCGTGGCCATGTTGGCAATGGTCAGCACGTATTCGCCATCGGCGGGGAAGTTGTGGTCCACGGCAATGCCGCCGCGTGTGCCCAATGGCAGGCCATCCTGGTGGAAGATCTGCGTCGAAGGCTCGGTGGCGCGATAGGTGGTGGCGGCGGGCAGTGCGTCCTTGTTGCCCATGGCCTGCACCACCACGCTGCGCGCGGCGGAGATGTACTGGTCGAGGAACGAGGGTGTGACGCTCAGTGCGGCGGCGACATTGTCGAAACCCTCGCGCGGCTCATCGCGCGGCAACAGCGCGGCGGCATCGATCTCGATGCCCAGCAGGTCGCGCACGGCATTGGCGTATTCCTTGCGGTTCAGGCGCTGCAGGCCGACGTAGCCGGGATCCGGATGCGCGCTGGCGGCGGTGTCGAGCTGGCCTTCCATCCATTTGATGAAAGCGCCGCGGGTGGCCGGGTCTGGCACCTTGTGGCCGCCGGGCGGCATCTGCTGGCTGCGCAGCTTGCGCACCACCTTCTCGAAGACCTCGGCGTTGTCGCCGATGTCTTCCTGGGAGAGCACGTCGAAGGCGATGCCGCCGGCCCAGTCTTCGGTGTTGTGGCATTCCTTGCAGTAGGCGTCGAAGAGCGCCCAGTCGGCCCCGGCATGCGCCCCGGCCGGCGGTGCGCCGGCTGCCATGGTGGGCTGGCCCGCGATGGTGGCCAGCAGCGCCGCGCCCAGCGCCGCGGAAATGCGAGAATGTTTCACCCGTCGAAACCCCTGAAGGACAGATCGTGCCCGTGCAATTGATGGACCCCGCCCGCACGCGACGGTTCCGGGCAAAAATCCCGGGAAATCATAGATGAAACGGCTGGGGCAGGTGGTCCTCGTGGCGGTGCTGGCCGTGGTCGGCTGGCGTCAGTTTGCGGACCGGCCGCTGGCTGGGGCTGGGGAGCCCGAAGAGGGGACAGAGGCCTCCGTCGAGCTCGCTGCGGCGCCAATGGCCGGGGGCGGCACGGATGCAGCTCAAGAAGCCTTCGACCAGCGGGCCAGCGGCCGCATGCTGCGGGTCAGTGGGCGCGTTGTGCGCACGTTGGCCGATGATCGGGACGGATCGCCGCACCAACGTTTCATTTTGGCCACCGATACCGGCCAGACCCTGCTGGTGGCGCACAACCTTGACCTGGCGCCCCGCCTGGAGGGGCTCAAGGCCGGCGAAGAGGTCAGCCTGTACGGCGAATACGAGTGGAACGATCAGGGCGGAATCATGCACTGGACGCATGACGACCCGGCTGGTCGCCACGTGGCCGGTTATATCGAGTGGCGCGGCCGGAAGTACCAATAAATGCGCGATCTGCGTCCGCACGATCCGGAACCGGAAATGCTAGCGTCGCGCACCAGATGAAGGACAGGCGGATGAAGGGAGTGGCAAAGCGCGCGCGCAAGAGCGCCGCGCGCAAGGCAGGGACGCGCAGCAGGCAGACGCAGGTCGCCGCGACGGCAGCATTGCCACCGGTGTCGGTGGTTGTCCTCGCCGCCGGCCAGGGCAAGCGCATGAATTCCGGCCTGCCGAAGGTGCTGCAGCCACTGGCGGGCAGGCCGCTGCTGCGCCATGTGCTCGATACCGCTGCGCAATTGCAGCCGTCGGGCCTGCACGTGGTGTACGGACATGGCGGGGCGCAGGTGCAGGCGGCCTTCGAGGGCGAGCCGGTGACCTGGGCGCTGCAGGCCGAGCAGAAGGGCACGGGCCACGCTGTGATGCAGGCCATGCCGGCCATTCCCGACGACCACCTGGTGCTGGTGCTCTACGGCGACGTGCCGCTGCTGCGTGCCTCCACGCTGCGCTCGCTGGTGGCGCTGGCAGGCAATGGCGCGCTGGCGCTGCTGACCGTGCAGCTGGCTGATCCCACCGGTTACGGCCGCGTGGTGCGCGATGCGCGCGGCAGCGTGAAATCCATTGTCGAGGAGAAAGACGCCTCGGCACGCGAGAAACGCATCACTGAAGGCAACACCGGCGTGATGGCGCTGCCCGCCGGCCGGCTGCGTCAGTGGCTGGCTGAGCTGAAGAGCGACAATGCGCAGGGCGAGTATTACCTCACCGACGTGGTGGCCATGGCGGTGAAGGCGCGCATGCCGGTGCGTCCGCTCACCGCGCTGCAGGAATCCGAGGTGCTGGGCGTCAATGACCGGCTGCAGCTGGCGCAGCTGGAAGGCGTGCTGCGTGCGCGGCATGCGGATGAAGCGCTGCGTGCCGGCGCGACGCTGGTGGATCCGGCGCGCTTCGACCAGCGGGGCACGCTTGCGCTGGGGCGCGACGTGTTCATCGACGTGAATGCAGTGTTCGAAGGCCGCGTGGTGCTGGGCGACCGCGTGCGCATCGGTCCCAACTGCCTGCTGCGTGACGTCACCATCGGGGCCGATACACAGGTGCTGGCCAACAGCGTGCTGGAGCGCTCGGAAGTCGGCGCAGGCTGCCATCTCGGGCCGTTCGCGCGGCTGCGGCCCGGCAATGTGCTGGCCGATGGCGTGCACGTGGGCAATTTCGTGGAAGTGAAGAACTCGCGCCTCGGGCGTGGCACCAAGGCCAACCACCTCACCTACCTCGGGGACTCCGACGTGGGCGAGAAGGTCAACGTGGGCGCCGGCACCATCACCTGCAACTACGACGGCGCCAACAAGTCGCGCACGGTGATCGGCGACCAGGTGTTCATCGGCTCGGGCAACATGCTGGTGGCGCCGGTGAGCATCGGTGCCAATGCCACCACGGGCGCAGGCTCGACCATCACGCGCGATGCGCCGCCGGGCAAGCTCACGCTGGCGCGCGGCAGGCAGGTCACGATCGAAGGCTGGCAGCGCCCAGTGAAGAAAAAAGTTTCCCAGGAGTAATACGCGCATGTGCGGAATTGTCGGAGCTGTGGCCGGGCGGGACATCGTCCCCGTATTGATCGAAGGCCTGCGGCGGCTGGAATATCGCGGCTATGACTCGGCCGGCGTGGCCGTGATCAACGGCACCGGCAAGGTGATGCGGCGTCGTACCGTGGGCAAGGTGCGCATGCTGCAGGAGGCGCTGGATGGTGACCCGGCGCACGGTTCGACCGGCATCGCGCACACGCGCTGGGCAACGCATGGCGTGCCCAGCGAGCGCAATGCCCACCCGCACATCTCGCGCGACGGGCTGGCCATCGTGCACAACGGCATCATCGAGAACCACGAGGAGCTGCGGGCGGAGCTGAAGGCCGCTGGCTACGCGTTCACTTCCGAGACTGACACCGAGGTGATCGCCCACCGCATCCACCACCACATGCAGAGCCTGGGCGACCTGTTCAAGGCCGTGCGCGCCACGGTGGCGGAACTGGAAGGGGCGTATGCACTGGTGGTGCTGGACGAGCGTGCGCCGGACCGGCTGATACTGGCGCGCATGGGCTGCCCCGTGGTGATCGGCCTGGGTGAAGACGAGAATTTCGTGGCTTCCGACGTGGCCGCGCTGCTGCCGGTGACGCGACGTTTCATGTTCCTGGAGGAAGGGGACATCGCAGAGGTGACCCGCGGCGGCGTGCGGGTGCTGGATGTTGCCGGCGACACCGTGCAGCGTGAGGTCAAGCTCAGCGAGCTGTCGGCCGCGGCCGCCGAGAAGGGGCCCTATGCCCACTACATGCTCAAGGAGATCCACGAGCAGCCCTTGTCGGTGGCCAGCACGCTGCAGGAGCGTGTGGCCAATGGCCGTCTGCTGGAGGCCGCGTTCGGGCCGCGCGCGGCGGAGATCTTCCCGCGCGTGGAGTACGTGCGCATTGTTGCCTGCGGCACCAGCTACCACGCGGGCGTGGTGGCGCAGTATTTCATCGAGCAGATCTGCCGCATTCCCTGCCGCGTCGAGATCGCCAGCGAATACCGCTACCGCAACGCGGTGGTGCCGAAGAACTCGCTGTTCGTGACCATCTCGCAGTCAGGCGAGACGGCGGACACGCTGGCGGCGCTGCGCCTCGCGAAGCAGAGCGGGTATCTGGCGACGCTGGCCATCTGCAATGCGCCTGAAAGCTCGCTGGTGCGCGAGTCTGACCTGGTGATGCTCACGCGCGCGGGGCCGGAGATTGGCGTGGCTTCGACCAAGGCGTTCAGCACGCAGATCACCGCGCTGTCGCTGCTGGTGATCGCGCTGGCCAAGACGCATGGCACCGATGCGGAGCGCGAGCGTGGCCTGGTGGAGCGGCTGGTGCAGTTGCCGGGGCTCATCGAGAAGACCCTGTCGCTGGATCCGCAGATCCGGGAGCTGGCGGCACGCTTCGCTGACAAGCAGCATGCGCTGTTCCTGGGGCGCGGCGCGCTGCATCCCATCGCGATGGAAGGCGCACTGAAGCTCAAGGAGATTTCCTATATCCATGCCGAGGCCTATGCCGCTGGAGAGCTGAAGCACGGGCCGCTGGCGCTGGTGGATGCGGACATGCCCGTGATCGCAGTGGCGCCCAACAACGACCTGCTGGAGAAGCTCAAGTCGAACCTGATGGAAGTGCGCGCACGCGGCGGCGAGCTGTACGTGTTCGCGGATCCCGAGGCCGGCATCGAGTCCAGCGAGGGCGTGCATGTGATCCACATGCCGCGCCACGTGAGCTATTTCCAGGCGCCGGTGATCTACACGCTGCCGCTGCAGCTGCTGGCTTACCATGCGGCCGTCCTGCGCGGCACCGACGTCGACCAGCCGCGCAACCTGGCCAAGAGCGTGACGGTGGAATAGCGCGCCAGCGCGCACCGATGGACCTGGATGCCTACTTCGCGCGCATCGGTTTCGCCGGTGCGCGCCTGCCGACCCGTGCGGTGCTGGGTGAGGTCGCCTCGCGCCATGCCCTGGCGATTGCCTTCGAGAACATCGATGCCTTCATCGGCCGGCGCATCAGCCTGGATGCCACGGCGGTGGAGGACAAGCTGGTGCGTCAGGGGCGCGGCGGCTGGTGCTTCGAGCAGAACCTGCTGCTGGGCGAGGCGCTGCGCGCACTGGGCTTTGATGTGACCGATCTGGCCGGCCGCGTGGTGTGGGGCCGCTCAGCCGACGCTGTTGCCCCACGCACGCACCGCTTGCTGCTCGTGCGCGTCGAAGGCGGCGAGTGGCTGGCAGACGTCGGCTTCGGCGGCCAGATGCTGGCGGGCCCGCTCAACCTGCGCAGTGAAGAGCCGCAGCAGGATTCCCATGCGCAGTTCAGGCTGTCACGCCTCGGCAGGGATCACCTCGTATCGACGCTGGTGCGCGGGGAGTGGCTGCCCATGTACCGCTTCGACGAGCATCCGCAGCTGCCGGTGGATTTCGAGGCGGCGAACTTCCAGCTGGTGCATGACCCGGCATCGCATTTCACGCAGCAGCTTGTGGTGTCGAACCTCACGGCCGGCGGCCGGCATGTGTTGCGCGGCGGGGAAATTGCCTGGCATGACCTTCAGGGCAACACCACGCGCCGCGCGCTGGGAGACCCCGGCACCGTGATCGCCACGCTGCGCGATGTCTTCGGCCTGCGCATCGACGCGGAGACCGCGGCGGCGCTGGCCGCGCGACTTCAGACGGGCTCGCCCGCCAAATCGTAGGTGCCGGCTGTGGTGATGCGCACGCGGGCGAACTCGCCGGCCCGCAGGCCCTTCGCCTTCTTCACATTGACCACGCCGTCAATCTCTGGCGCGTCCGCCTGGGTGCGCGCGACGGCCTTGTTGCCGTCCACGCTGTCGACGAGCACGGTGAGTTCGTTGCCCACCTTCGCGGCCATGCGCTGCTCGGAGATCGCGGCGGCCTTCTGCATGAAGCGCTCGTAGCGTTCGTCCATCACCTCGGGTGCCACGGCGCCCGGCAGCGCGTTGGCGGTGGCGCCATCGACGGGCGAATAACGGAAGCAGCCCACGCGGTCCAGTTGCGCGGCGTCGAGCCACTGCAACATTTCCTCGAACTCCGCATCTGTTTCCCCGGGGAAACCGACGATGAAGGTGCTGCGCAGGGTGAGCCCGGGCACCTCTCGCCGCCAGGCAGCGATGCGGTCGAGTGTGTTCTCTGCATGGGCCGGGCGCCGCATGCGCTTGAGCACCGAAGGGCTTCCATGCTGGAAGGGGATGTCGAGGTAAGGCAGCACCTTGCCCTCGGCCATCAGCGGCAGCACGCCATCCACATGCGGATAGGGATAGACGTAGTGCAGGCGCACCCAGACACCCAGCGAGCCCAGGCCGCGGGCCAGATCGACGAAGCGGGTTTCGTATTCCACACCGCCGAAGGTGGCAGGCTGGTATTTGAGGTCTACCCCGTAGGCACTGGTGTCCTGCGAGACCACCAGCAGTTCCTTGACGCCGGCAGCCACCAGGCGTGCCGCCTCGGCCAGCACGCTGTCGAGCGGGCGCGACACCAGCCGGCCGCGCAGCGCGGGAATGATGCAGAAGCTGCACTTGTTGTTGCAGCCTTCGGAAATCTTCAGGTAGGCATAATGACGCGGCGTGAGGCGAATGCCCTGTGGCGGCGCCAGGTCGGTGAAGGGATCGTGCGGCCGTGGCAGGTGCAGGTGCACCGCTTCGAGCACCTGCTCGGTGGCATGTGGGCCGGTAACGGCCAGCACCTTCGGATGCTGCTCGAGGATGCGCTGTGGATTCGCCCCCAGGCAGCCGGTGACGATGACCTTGCCGTTGGCGTCGATGGCTTCGCCGATGGCCTCGAGGGACTCATCAATGGCGCTGTCGATGAAGCCGCAGGTGTTCACGACCACGAGGTCCGAGGCCTCGTAGCTGGGTGAAATCTCGTAGCCGCGGATGCGCAATTGCGTCAGGATGCGCTCCGAATCCACCAGTGCCTTGGGGCAGCCAAGGCTGACGAATCCGACGCGGGGAGCAGGGGCGTTCATGGCGCCTATGGTAATGGAATGACAGAGCAGTTTGACCGGGCTTACTACCAGCGTTTTTATGTTGATCCGCGCACCGCGGTAACCAGCCGCGCCGAGATGAACGCACGCGGAAAGCTGATCGCGGCAATGGCACAGCACATCGACCTGCCGGTGCGCAGCATCCTGGATGCGGGCTGCGGTGTGGGCCTGCTGCGTGCGCCGCTGAAACGGGCACTGCCGCGGGCCACGTACACGGGCCTTGAGGTGAGCGAATACCTGTGCCGGCGCCATGGCTGGATCCATTCGGGAATCCAGGATTTCACGCGCAAGACCGAGTTCGACATCGTGATCTGCTACGACGTGCTGCAATACCTGGACGCCGCTGCAACGCAGCGAGCCCTGGCGAACCTGGCGCGCGTGTGCCGGGGCCTGCTGTATTTCGGCGTGCTCACGCGCGAGGACTGGGAAGAGAACTGCGACCAGTCGCGCACCGATCCGGCCGTGAGCCTGCGCAATGGCGCCTGGTATCGCCGCGAGCTGCGCAAGAATTTCCGCCAGCTCGGCGCCGGTTTCTGGCTGCGCCGCGGCGCGCCGATCACGGTGTGGGAGATGGATACGGCGGGAGACAAGGCATGAACCAGCCAGCGCGCATTCCGGTCACGGTGCTCACCGGCTTCCTCGGCGCGGGCAAGACCACGCTGCTGAACCGCATCCTGTCCGAGAAGCACGGCCGGCGCATCGCGGTGATCGAGAACGAGTTCGGCGAAGTGGGCGTGGACCACCAGCTGGTGATCGGCGCCGAAGAGGAAATCTTCGAGACCAGCAATGGCTGCATCTGCTGCACGGTGCGCGGTGACCTGATCCGCGTGCTGGGGCAGCTGCTGAAGCGGCGCGAGCGTTTCGACCACATCCTCATCGAAACCACGGGCATGGCCGATCCGGGGCCGGTGGCGCAAACCTTCTTCCTCGATGACGACCTCAGCGAGCAGTTCGTGGTGGACGCCATCGTGACGCTGGTGGATGCGCGCCATTTCGAGCAGCACCTCACGGAGCTGAAGGAGCCGGCGGTGCAGGTGGGATTCGCCGACGTGGTGATCCTCAACAAGGCCGACCTGGTTGGTGCGGCTGACCTGGAGCGCATCGAGCGCCGGATCCGCGGCATCAACGGCAGCGCGCAGATCCATCGTGCGGTGAACGCCGCCGTGCCGATCGACGTGGTGCTGGGGCTGGGCGCCTTCGACCTCGATCGTGCGCTCGCCTTCGACAGCCGCTTCCTGGAGCCGCAATATCCCTTCGAGTGGGCTGGCGCCTATGCGCTGGCGGCGGGGCGTCACATCCTGCGCGCGGCGGGGCCGCATGCCGGCGCCCACGATCATGGCAACGGGCATGAGCACCACGGCCATGACCACGGCGCGCTGAAGGTGGCGCTGCTTCCCATGGCCGATGCCACCGACGCAGCACTGGGCACGCAGGTCGAGCCGGCCGTGCGTGTGTTCGCGGAGAAGGCCAGCACGCTGGAGAGCGGCGGCCACCTGGCGCCGGGCGATGCGCCCTTCGCGCTGGAAATGCAGTGCATGGGTGGCCAGTGGTGCATCGACATCGACAAGCCCGGAACCTACGCGCTGTTCATCGAACATGCGCCGGGTGAGTTCGGGCTGGTGATGCCCACGCAGCCGGTCGCACAGCGCGCCTTCGCCTCGCATCACCACGACGCGGAGATCAGCTCCCTGGGCATCGAGGAAGAGCGGCCGCTGGATGCGCGCAAGGTGAACGACTGGCTGTCCTGGCTGCTGCAGGCGCATGGCGAGGACATCCTGCGCATGAAGGGTGTGCTCAACCTCAAGGGCGATGAGCGGCGCTATGTGTTCCACGGGGTGCACATGATGTTCGACGGCCGACCCGAGCAGCCCTGGGGCAATGCCGCGCGCCGCAGCCAGCTGGTCTTCATCGGCCGCAAGCTCGATCGCGAGGCGCTGATGGCCGGCTTCCTCGGTTGCGTGGTTTGAGCGACATCTTGCGATGAGCAGGCCCGCGGCAAGCCTGGCGCCCGGCGCACTGGCGCAGTTCGAGGATTTTCCGGTGGCGCTGGCGTGGTCACCGGACGGCCGTCAGCTGGCTGTTGGTGGTGGCGAAGGTCATCTCTACCTGATCGACGCCGGCACGGGCGAAGCCGGCCTGCTCGGCGAGCACCCTCCCGGCATCATCGAGCTGGCATGGCAGCCGAAGGGCACGCTGCTGGCCAGTTCCGGACAGGATGGTTCGGTGCGGCTGTGGGACATCGCGGCAGCGCAGTCACCACCCCGCACCCTGCATCGCGCTCCCCGCTGGGCCGCGGGGCTTTGCTGGCGCAGCGACGGACAGCGCCTGGCCTTCGCGCAGGGCAGGGACGTGCTGCTGTTCGACTCGGCGGGTCAGCCGCTGACACCGCTGGCCGGCCACAGCGTGCCGCTCACGCAGGTGGCCTGGCGCGGACGCGACGAACTGCTCGCCGCGGGCAATGGCGCGATGTTCGTCGATCGCGTGGATGCCGCGACGATCGAGGAATTCGTGATCGAAGGCACGCCGCTGACGCTGGCGCTGTCGCCCGACAATCGCATTGCCGCCTGCGGACTCTCTGACGGCACCCTCAACTTCCGTTATCTCAACAACCGCAAGCGCTCACGCATGAGCGGCTATGCGGGCAAGGTGGACCAGACTGCCTGGAGCGCCAACAGCCGTTTTCTCGCCACGGCATCGACGGGCGCCAGCAGCATCGTGGTGTGGGATTTCAGCGGCAAGGGCCCCGAGGGCGGCGAGCCGCTGCAGCTCAATGGCCACGAAGAGCGCCTCACTGCACTGGTGGCGCAGCCCAGCGGGCCGTTGCTGGCCTCCGCAGGCAAGGACTGGCGGGTCGGACTATGGCGTCCCGGCCCCGGGAACCGCGCAGTGCTCGACTTTCAGCTTCTGGATGGCCCGGCCGGCAGTGCCTGCTGGTCGGCGGATGGCCGGCGTCTGGCCGTGGCCCAGCCGGCAGGCAAGGTGCGTTTCTTCTCCACCAGCCCGTCGTAGATCGCCAGCTGGTGGCGCAGCGCGCTGTCCCAGGAGTAGTGCGTCTCCACCCGCTGGCGCGCGGCGCGGCCGAGGGCCTCGATGTCGCGGTCGTACAGGTCGCCCACCGCGCGGGCCAGCAGACTGGCTTCGGCGCGCGCGGCCGTGATGCCCACGCTCTCGTCCACCAGTTCGGCCACGGCATTGGCACGGATGCCCACTACCGGCCGTCCGCAGGCCATGGCTTCGAGCACCACCAGGCCGAAGGTCTCGGCGGTCCCCGCATGCACCAGGGCGTCGGCAGAGGCCAGCGTGGTGGCCAGCTCCGCGCTGTCGCGATGGTAGGGAACCCGCGTGATGTTTGACGCGGGGCGCAGGTATTCGCCACCGCCCACCAGCAGCAGGTGGTATTTGTCACCCAGGCGCGCGAAGGTTTCGTGCAGCACCGGGATGTTCTTCTCGGCGGAGAAACGGCCGGCATAGACCAGCAGGCGCGTGCCGTCGGCGAGGCCGAGCTTGCGTCGCAGCTGCTCACCACGGCGCGCGGGATTGAAGGTCACGGTATCCACGCCCAGCGGCTGCAGCGACACATTGGTGAGGCCGATGCCGCGCAGGTAGTCGCACATCACGCGACTGGGGGCGAGCACCTGGTCGAACCGGGAATACAGCCAGCGCAGGTAACGGCCGGCCATGCGCCCCATGCCATCGCCCAGCCGGATGCGGATGAGCCGCGGCAGGTGCGAATGGAAGAACGCCACCGCCGGAATGCGCCGCGCACGGGCCACGTCGAGGGCACACCAGGCCGGATGGAAGGCATCGCCGGCCTCGATGAGGTCGGGCGCCAGCTCGTGCAGCATGCGCTTCCAGCGGCGCGGAGACAGCGGCAGCCGGTAGTTGAAGGTGCCTGGCACGACGTGGCCGGCAAGCGTGCTCACGTCACCACGACGCGCCTGCGTGTCGTCACCGGGAACGAGCAACGAGTGCGTGACCTGCGCCTGGCGCAGGTACCAGGCGTGCTTCGCGTTGAGGTACCGTCGCACGCCGCCGCTGGTCGGCGAGTAAAACAGCGTTGTGTCGACCAGATGCATGCTCGCTCCACCGACCAAGTGGTTGGTGCATTGCAACTGGCGACGTCATGTTTTGTCAAGCCGCCGCATGGCGCCGGGGCGGTGAGTCGGCTTCGGACTACAAGACCTGTAGTCGATCGTCTATTGCCCGCCGGTGGCAGCGGCGCCCAGTGATTCTTCCTTCCCCTGCGGCAGATCGATCACGAACTGCGTGTACTGTTCGGGACTTGCGGCCACGGCGATCTGTCCACCCATGCGTGCCACGGCCTTGCGCAGGAACGTGAGCCCGAGGCCGCGCCCGCGGCCGTCATCGCGCACCGTCATGCGCAGCCAGCCATTGCCGCTGTTCTCGAACTTCACCTGCACCTTGCCGGTGGCGGGCTTCTGCGCCGCGACCCGCTGCTCGGGCGTCTCGATGCCATGTTCAACAGCATTGCGCAGCATGTGCTGCAGCAGCTCATCCACATTCACGCGCAGGTGCCTGGGCACATGCACGGCGCCCTCCATCTCGAGCCTCACCAGCACCCCGACCTCCTCGCTGCGGTGGTGGAGGAAGCTGGACCAGCGGCGCCCGGAGGCATAGGTCCAGTCCGGCTGGCGGTGCGCGGAGCGCCGCGCCGGCGCAGGCCGCTCCACGTAGCGCTGCTCCTCGATGCGCCACAATGTGCCGGCGGCGCCAGCGATGCGGTCCACCAGCACGGCCAGTGGCAGCAAGGCATCGCCGGTGAGTTCTTCCTGCGCCAGCAAGGCGCTGACGCGGTTCAGCAGCGCCTGGCAGGCATGCTGGATCGGCGCGAGCTTCAGCGTGCCGGCCTCCTTGCCCAGCTGTTCCACCGCCACGTGCAGGCGGGCGAGCTTGTCGTGCACCGCCGGCTGGTCATGCGCGGGCATGCGCAGGGTGGCGCGGATGGCGCTCACCGAGGTCAGCGCCGAGCCGAGGAACATGCGCAGGCCCTGCACTGGCGCGCGCAGCGCGGCCATGGCCGCATCCAGCACGCCCTGGGTTTCCGCGAGGCTGTTCTGCACATCCGTGAGTGCACTCACGTCGCGCAGCACCAGCAGGCGCCGCGAATCGGCCACGCCGCCACCGTGCAGGCTGATCGCCACGTGTCGTGCCGCCGCGCCGCCGCGCGGCGTGCGCAGCGCGACGACACCGAAGTAGAGTCCGGCCGGCGGCAGCGCGCTGCTGCCGGCGGCCACCTGTTCGGCCAGTTCGCGCGCACGGACGGGCCAGAGCAGTTCATCGAGCAGGCCGCACAGCGTGGCCGGGCGCTCCCGCGCGGCCGGTGCGCCTGGCGCGCGCCACTCGTCGAGCACAAGGGGATTATTGACGGTTTCGATGCCCAGCGACGGGTTGAGCTCCAGCGCCACCGTCCTGCCGAGCGTCAGCAGGATGCCGGCCAGCATGCTGTCGGATTGACCGTCCATTGCCATCGCGGCCTCAGGCCGCGGCGGCCTGCCGCAGGCAAGCGAGCAGGTCGGTGGCGGTGGGGAAGCGGTCGTCGCGGTCCTTCGCCATCATGCCTTCAAGCAGCGTCTGGTGCTGCGCCAGACCCTCGGACAGCTGGGGTACGGCACCATTCACATGCTGCTGAAGCACCTCGATGGCGCTGTTGCCCAGGTAGGGCTTCTCACCCGTGAGCATCTCGAAGAACAGCACGCCGAGGCTGTACAGGTCGCTGCGCGGATCCAGCTCGTGGCCCTGCGCCTGCTCGGGGCTCATGTAGTAGGGGGAGCCGCGCAATACGCCGGCGCGCGTGCTGCGCGTGCCATTGCCGAGATTGCGCGCCAGCCCGAAGTCGATCAGCACCACCTGGCCGTCTTCGCGCAGCATGATGTTGGGCGGCTTCAGGTCACGATGCAGGATGCCCTGCGCGTGCACCGCTGCCAGGCCCTCGGCAATGCGCTCCAGGTAGTCCAGCGCCTCGCGCTCGGATACTGGATTCTGCAGCCGCGCCTTCAGGTCGCCACAGGGGAAATATTCCATCGCGATGAACTCGCGGCCCTCGTGCACACCGTAGTCGTAGATGTCGACGACGGCCGGATGACGCAGCACGCCGACGGTCTCGAACTCGCGCGCGAATTGCGGCTCGTCATCGCCGCCGTGGCTCACCTTCAACGCCACATTGCGGTTCAGGGCGGCGCTGTGGGCCATGTACACAGTGGCGCGGACGGATTCGCCCAGGGTGTCGAGCAGTGTGTAGCGCGGAATCAGGTCGCGCGACACCTTCAGCGGGGCGGGCAGCGCCACCTGCGGGGCAGCGCGCACGCGTTCGCTGTGCTCGCGCCGGCGGCGCGCGGTGCGGGCGGCGGAGATGGCGTTCTCCAGCAATCCGGTATCCAGCGCGCGTCGCGGCAGGTAGTCCGCGGCGCCACGGCGCATCGCCGTAACGGCCGACAGCTCGTCGCCGTTCTGGGAGACGACCACCAGCGGCGGCATGTCGGGAATGTCGAGCACGCGGTCCATCCAGTCGAAGCTGGCGGCCTGCGCGTCGGGGGAAAAGTCGAGCACCGACATCAGCACGTCGATGCCGGCGGCCGATGTGGTGGCCAGGCGCCGTTCGAAGGCGGAGGCATCATCCAGCTCGGCCTGGTGATTGCCGGCGAGGGATTCAATGCGGTGAAGCAGCCAGCGGCCGACCTGGGCATCGTCAGCGACCACCAGCAGGCGCAGGGGACGGGGCACGACGCCGTTACCGGTCCTGCGCCGTGAAGCGCATGCGCATGCTGGCGCGCTGTTCCACCGCTTCGCCGTCGTGCTGCACCGGCTGGAAGCGCCAGCGCCTCATAGCGGCCATCGCGGCATTGTCAAAGGTGCGCCTGGGCTGGGATTCGATCACCACCACATTCTGCACACTGCCGTCCTTCATCACGGTGAACTCCATCTCGACCCAGCCGGAAACCAGCCGCTCCAGGGCCTGCGGGGGGTACTCCGGCTCGACCTTGCGCGCCACGCGCAGGGAGAGCGCCGACATGACCGCCGGGACTTCAGGGGTCGCGGCCGGTGCCGGTTGCACGGGCGCCGCAGCGGCCGCAACGGGCGACGGTGTCACGACAGCCGGGGCAGCCGGCGGTGGAGCCT
Organism: Pseudomonadota bacterium; assembly: GCA_030852845.1. Classification (GTDB taxonomy): domain Bacteria; phylum Pseudomonadota; class Gammaproteobacteria; order Steroidobacterales; family Steroidobacteraceae; genus ZC4RG30. Next base: position 14,539 of record JALYWF010000035.1, on the reverse strand, counting down.
CCGCCTGTGCCGGGGCGGGAGCAGGAGCCGGTGGGACAGCCACCGTCGTGGACGGGGCCGGTTCCGCGGCGCCCGGTCGCATGGTCACTTCCAGGCGCCGGCGCATGATGTCCAGTCCCGGGGCACTGCTGTTCACCGAGCCGGCGGCTTCGACCATGCGACGCGCGCTGGCGCCGCGGCCGGCTTCCAGTTCCTTGTCCGCTGCGGTAAGCAGTGCGGCCACGAGGGCATCGCGGCTGCCGCGCACCATCGGATCACCCGCGCCAATGGCCTGCGCCTCGCGGAAACGCGAGACTGCGCTGTCGGTGGCCGGTTCGATCAGCGCGCCCGCCGTAATGCGTTGCGCCACCGTGTTCACGGCGCTGCGGATCTGCGCCTGCCGACTTTCCAGGGCCTGTCGCTGCGTCGCATCCGCATTGATGCGCGCCAGCTCGCGCTCGATCTGCGCATAGAGGAAGGCGAGGCGCGAGTTGTCCGGCACGATCAGGCGCGCCAGCTCGGCGGTGACGCGCGCGTCATCCAGCTTGCCGGCCAGCAGCGCCTGCTCCGCGCCGGCGAGGGCGTCTTCGATGGAGCGTTCGAACCCCTCGCGGGCCGCGGTGCTGGCAGGATCCAGGCGCACCGCCTCACGGTACAGCTCGGCCGCGCTGCTGCCGTCGGCGGCAATGAGATTGCCGGCCGTGCCCGCCTGCTGTGCCCGCTGCAGCAGGTCCTGCAGCTGCGGCGAAGGCGCGGTGAGGGCGGTGCCGCCGGTCTTCGCCGAAGGCTCAGCGGACTTGCGGTTCAGCATCATCCAGCCACCGATGGCAAGGATCAGCACGGCCGCGGCGCCAGCAATGATGGGCAGCAGCGAGCCGCCACCGCGGGTGGGGGGAGAAGCCGTGGCCAGTGTCGGCACATCTGCAGTGGCCGCCGCATCGGTGCGGCGCGCGGGAGCAATGGAGGCGGCCGCCTCCAGGAACAGCCGCAGCCGCTGCGGCGAGGCGGGCTTGTGGATGAAACGGAACACGCGCTGGTCGGAAATGCGCGTGGCCAGCATGTTCTGTTCGGCGGCCTGGCCGGCCACCATCAGCCGTACTTCGGGGAACTGGTTCTTCAGCGCGTCCACCGCCGCATCGGCGGGCACACCCAGCGCCTGCGCATCCAGCAGCGCCACCGCGGTGCCATGCTGCAGCAGTTCATCGGCCAGGTGTCGCAGGTCATCCACCAGCAGGATGGTGAGTTCGTCGCCGGCGAGCTCCTGCAGCGCATGGATGAGCGCCGCGTCGCGCGTCATCGCGATCAGGTAGCGCCCCGCCGGGGCAAGCTGCTCCCGGGACCCTTCCGGCGGCATGTCGCCGTGCACCTTGGGACTACCTGTCAAGACCGTCTCCGGAAGCCTGTGAGGGTTGCACCAGGGCGCTCCTGCCCCAATGATGTACACGGGACTTTACGGCTGCCCGCCACCGGTACAACCTGTACGGCGGTCGGCTTTGACAATCTGTGAAGCCGGTCCCGCGCGTTCGGTTATCGGCTGAGGAATGCACGCGATGCACACTGTGAAGTCGGTCACATTCACGATGCTGCTGTCTGCCGCGCTGTGGATTGGCGCGGCGCAACCAGCGGTTGCCGGCAGCGGCACCATGGTGCAGCAGCAGGCTGCGCTCCAGTACCTGGCCGCGGTCACTGCAGGTGATCCGCAGGCCATGGCCCTGGCGATCCATGAAGACGAGCTGGTGAAGCTGCGCACGCAGCTGCTCGACCGGATGAAGCTCGAAGCCGATCGAGACGAGACCATCACACGCCGGCGGCTGTTCGGCGATGGCATGCCGCTGGTAGACCTCGAGCGGCTCACGCCGCAGGCCTTCTTTGTCACGCTCTCGCAGCGGCTGCGCTTCGGTGGCCGGGAGTTCGAGAAGGTCGAGTGGATCGAAGCGGTGAATGACCGCGGCAGCATGGTGCTGATGGTGGGCCGGCTTGTGCCACTGGAAGACATGGGTGATGTGAAGGTGCCGGTGATGGTGTCCATCGTGCCCTGGGGCAAGGACTGGAAGGCTGCGATGCCGCCGGAGCTGCTCGCGCAGATCGACGACCTTCGCGCGGGCCGCACCAGCGTTGGGCCGCGTCCCGCTGTGGCCGCTGCGCCTGCGGCAGGTGCGCCGTCGGGAGAGTCAGCCGCACCGTCGCGGCCGGCCACGCCCCAGACCATCATCACTCTGCTCGACGAGGCCGAGAAGAACCTGCAGGCCGGGCGCTGCGAGGCCTACTACGACAAGCAGATGAGCCCGAACTTCCGCCGCACCACCGGCGCGCGCGCGCTGCGCACGCTGATCTCATCCTGCGAGACGCGCGAGTCACTGCGCGAGCAGTACCTCGCCGCCATCCGGCTGGCGCGTGAACGCGAGCCGCGCTTTGAATATGGGGGAACCCGCGCGGTGTTCGACCTGGCGGGCAGTGGCCTGCCTTACCGCAGCTGGACAGTCGAGCTGGTCAACGACCGCTGGTACATCGCCGAGTAGTTACTCGCCGGCGGTGAGGCGGAAGCGCCGGCCGCTGGCTTCCAGGATCACCGCCTGCGGGGTGATGCGTTCGACTTTCACGCCGTTGGGCAGGTAATCGCCCTCGCGGGCGCGCTGGCCATTCAGCAGCACCGAGCGGTCTGCCGGGGCCCGTGCGTACACATGCAGGTTGAGCGAGAGTTCTGGCAGTGACACGCCGGCATTGCGCAGCTCACGCAGGTCCGGAAGTCGTTCCTCGTCACCCGTGGCAGCAAGGGACGGGCCGCTGGCGTGGGGCGGCGCGACGGGCAAGGTGGAGATGCCGGAGGGTGCCTGGGCTGTTGCCGTTGCCGGTGCGGGCTGCGGCGCGCGCGGTGCGGGTGGCAGTACATCCTGGACAGCAGGCGCCGCCTGTATTGCCGGCATCGCGCCTTCGCTTGCGGTGGCGCCTGGTGATGTTGTCGCCGCAGCAGCAGGCGCGCTGGCCGCGGGCGATTGCGTGCGCCCCAGAAGCCAGGCAAGCAGCCCGAGATTCAGCAGCAGCACCACGCCCAGTCCCACCGCCCAGCCGGGCAGCGCCCGGCGTGGCGATGCAACGCGTGCATCCATCAGCACCGGCCCGACGTTGCGGTTGCGTTCGGACTCGGCCTTCCTGAGTGCGTCGAGGATGAATGACATGGCGGCTCAGCGCGCGGCTGACAGCAGTGGCGTGCCGGCCTCGGCGACGGCCGCATCCAGCAACGCCTGGGTGCGCATGCCGGCGATGCCGTCGACCACCAGGTCATTGCTGGACTGGAATCGCATCACCAGGTCCTGCAGCGCTTCGTCGAAATATTCCGGGTCTGCTGTGGCTTCCGCGGAGAGGCCCGCCCAGGCATTGAGCCGGGCGCGCAGGTTCAGCACCGGTTCGCCCCAGGTGCCCAGCGACAGGTTGCGCGTATCCAGGTGCGAGGGCTTCCAGAGCAGCTGGAAGTTGCCGTTCCAGCGGGCCTGCAGATCCGCCAGGTTCACTTCCCAGGCGCCGTCGCCGATCATCAGCCGCGCACGCTCCTCGTCCAGCAGCTGCGCGAGCACAGCCTGGTGGGCCACGCCGTCATCATCATTGAGCAACAGCAGGGCAGGGCGGTTGTAGCGGCGCAGGGCGTCGAGCCCGCCGCGTTCTTCCAGGCACTCCAGTGACTGGTGCAGCGCCTGCGTGCAGGGCGGCGCGGCACCGGGGGTGAACTGCGCGCCCCACAACCCGAACAGCTGTGACCAGGCGCCGTCCCCGGTGGCGGTGCCGGCGTCCTGCTGCAGCAGCTGCGCCACGGTGGGTGGCGTTGCCGGCGGCGCGACAGGCGCTGGTTCCGGGGCAGCAGGGAGGGTCGTTGGTTGTTCGACCGGGGCGACCGCGGCCTGTGCGGTCTGTGCGGTCTGTGCGGGTGTTGCCGGCTGCTGCTGCTTCCACACGGCCCAGGTGCCTGCGCCAAGCAGCGCCACGCCGACAAGACTTGCCGCGAGCGGCAGCCATGCCGGACGCATCGGCTTGCCGAACACCTCAGCCGCTGCCTTGCGCACCATCGCGGCGTTTTGCAGGTGCCGGTCTTCGGTGAATCCTCCGAGCAGCGCACGATCGCCGATGATGTTGATCAGACGTGGCACACCGCCGCTGACACGATGCAGCTCCGCCAGCGCGCCGCGGGTGAAGATCTCGCGCGTCGCGCCAGCGATGCGCAGCCGGTGCTTCACGTAGGCGGAGGTCTCCTCGCGCGACAGCGGGTCGAGGTGGTAACGCCCGGTGATGCGCTGGGCGAGCTGCCTCAGGTCATTGCGCGCCAGCATGTCGCGCAGCTCCGGCTGGCCGATGAGGATGATCTGCAGCAGCTTCTGCGTCTCGGTCTCAAGGTTGCTCAGCAGCCGAACGCGTTCGAGCAGGTCGGGCGTGAGGTTCTGCGCCTCATCGACGATCAGCACCACGCGGTGGCCGGCCGCATGCACCTGCAGCAGCCGGCGGTTCAGCAGCCCGGTGAGTTCTTTCATGCTGCCGCGTGCGGCCTCGGGCACCGCGATGCCCAGTTCCTCGCACAGGGTCTGCAGGAACTCGGTTTCGCTCATCCTGGGATTCAGGACCAGCGCGATCTCGGCATTCTCCGGTCGTCGGGCCAGCAGCGAGCGGATCATGGTCGTCTTGCCGGTGCCCACCTCGCCGGTGAGCTGGATGAAGCCGCCGGCCTCGGTGATGCCGTACACCAGGTGCGCCAATGCCTCGGCGTGACGGCCGCCGAGATACAGGTAGCGTGGGTCGGGCGTGATCGAGAAGGGTTTCTCGGCCAGTCCGTAGAACGGCAGGTACATCGCTGGTTTCGGCGTTGTGGCCCTCAGTTCACGTTGATGGTGATCTTCTGCGAGGCAATCACGGGGTCGAAGGGAATGTGCAGGTAGTCGCCCAGCACCAGCTGCAGTGTGTGATGGCCCGGAGCGAGCGCGACTTCGCCTTCGGTCTGCGCCTTGCCGAAATGCACGTGCTTGTCATCCGCCGGGATGGGGAGCGAGGGATCGGGCAGGTCGGTGTCGACCAGCAGGTGGTGGTGGCCCGCGTTGTCGTTCTTCTCGCCGGCGGGAGCCAGGCCCATGCCGGAGATGCCGAATACCACCTTCACCGGCGTGGTCACGGTCTCGCCGTCCTTCGGGCTCACGATGAAGACCTTGGCGCCTGCCGGTGCCGGCGTACGCGCCAGGCCGTTGGCGGCGGGGGCGGCAGCGGCGGTAGTGGCGGCAGCGGCGGTAGTGGCGGTAGCGGCGGTAGTGGCGGTAGCGGCGGTAGTGGCAGCAGGGGTTCCGGCGGTGACTGCGTGCTCGTGTTCCGCGCCAGTGGTTTCGGCCGCGCCAGTGTCGGCGGCGGGCGCGGCGGTGTCGGGCGCCTTCGAGCAGGCCGCCAGCAGGGCCAGCGCGGTGATCGCCGCGGTGGTGGCGACGGCCATCAGCCTGGTATTCATGATCGTTCTTCTCCGGTGATCTGGTTGCTGGAAGTGCCCGCAGGCAGTTCGGCGGGCGCAAAATCATCCACATTGATGATGCGCATGATCTTCGCATCATAGTCGAGCAGCAGGTCGGCTTCCTCCGCAGAGAGGATGCCCAGCTCGCGGCCGGCGGCGATCTGGCCAGGCATGTCCAGGGCCGCGATGCGGCCGGACTTCACGCCCTCCACCCTGAGCTTGCGTTCCAGCGGCTCGGCACGGAGCGACAGCCGCAGTGCTTCATCCAGCAGGCCCAGCGGATTGCCGGACACATTGGTGCGGAAGGCGTGGCGGCACAGTCGCTCGCGCGCCGGGCCAGGTTCCATGGCCACCGCCGCCAGCTGCGCGCCAAGGCGATCGCTGGGCGCGAAGTAGGTGCGGCCGCGCGGAAACACCAGCACGCGCATCAGCCAGGCCAGCGGGCGGTTGGGGAAGTTGCGCAGGAAACCGTGCAGCTGTTCCTGCGCGCGATACAGCAGGTCGCGGCAGGCCCACTCGACGATGGGCTGGTCCTCGCGCGGCGCGCCGTTGTCGTGGTGGTGCTTGAGTACCATCGAGGCGAGGTAGAGAAAGGACAGCACGTCGCCCAGGCGCGCCGACAGGCTCTCCTTCTTCTTCAGGTAGCCGCCCAGCGACAGCATGGCCACGTCGGCAGCGAAGGCGAAGGAAGCCGAGAAGCGCTCGATGTGCTGGTAGTAGCGGCGCAGCGGGCCGTGGTCGGGCACGCGCTCGAAGCGCGCCAGCGTGACCGCCATCACCAGCGAACGCACGGCGTTGGAGATGGTGAAGCCGATGTGCGCGAACAGCGCACGGTCGAAGTCATCCACGCTGCGCTCGCCCTGCGCGCTGCGCGCCGCCTCCATCTCCTTCAGCACGTAGGGATGGCAGCGGATCGCGCCCTGGCCGAAGATGATCAGGTTGCGCGTGAGGATGTTGGCGCCTTCCACCGTGATGCCGATGGGCGAGGCCTGCCAGGCACGGCCGAGGTAGTTGCGTGGTCCGAGCATCACGGCCTTGCCGCCGTGCACGTCCATGGCATCGGCGGCGATCACGCGGCCCATTTCCGTCAGATGCATCTTCAGGATGGCGGCGGGCACGGCGGGCTTCTCGCCGGCGTCGATGGCGCCGGTGGTGACGCTGCGCGAGGCATCCATGATGTAGGTGGTGCCGATGATGCGGGCGATCACCTGCTCCACACCCTCGAACCGGCCGACCGACAGGCCGAACTGCTTGCGGATGCGGGCATAGGCGCCAGTGGTCCAGGCTGCGGCCATTGCGCCGCCGAGAGCGGTGGAGGGCAGCGAGATGCTGCGTCCGACGGAAAGCTGCTCCACCAGCATGCGCCAGCCACGGCCGGCCTGCGCGATGCCGCCGATGATGAAGTCCAGCGGCACGAACACATCCTCGCCCTGGATGGGGCCGTTCTGGAACGGCGTGTTGAGCGGGAAGTGGCGACGGCCGATACCGATGCCCGGTGTCTCCCTCGGAATCAGCGCGCAGGTGATGCCGATGTCCTCTGTGTCGCCGACCAGGTGATCGGGATCGAACAGCCGGAAGGCCAGGCCGATCACCGTGGCCACCGGCGCCAGCGTGATGTAGCGCTTGGAGAAGTTCAGGCGGATGCCGATCACATCGCGGCCTTCGTACTGGCCACGGCACACCACGCCGGTGTCGGTGATGGAGGTGGCGTCGGAGCCGGCCACCGGACTGGTGAGGCCGAAGCAGGGAATCTCCTCGCCGCGTACCAGCCGCGGCAGGTAGTAGTCCTTCTGCTCGTCGGTACCGTAGTGCACCAGCAGCTCGCCCGGCCCGAGCGAGTTCGGTACACCCACCGTGGTGCCGAGCACGATGCTGCGGCTGCAGAGCTTCACCAGCACCGAGGACTGCGCGTAGCGGCTGAATTCAAGCCCGCCATAGCGCTTCGGGATGATCATGGCCCAGAAGCGGTTGCGCTTGATGAACTCCCAGGCCTCTGGCGGAAGGTCGGCGCGGCGATGTGTGACATCGAAGTCATCCACCATGGCGCAGAGCTCTTCCACCGGGCCATCGAGGAAGGCCTGCTCTTCCGCCGAAAGGCGCGGCGGCGGCGTGCGTAGCAGGCGGTCCCAGTCGGGCTTGCCGGTGAACAGCTCGCCGTCCCACCACACACCACCGGCTTCGAGTGCCTCGCGCTCGGTGGCCGACATCGTGGGCAGCATGCGCAGGTAGGTGCGCAGGAAGGGGCGGGAGACCAGCGCCTTGCGCAGCGGCCGGAGGTTGAACAGCCACATCACCGCCAGCAGCGCGAGAAGGAACCCCTTCCACCACAGCGGCGCCGTGCCAAAGAAGGCGTAGGTGCCGAACAGCAGCGTGAAGGCGATGGAAAATGCCCACAGCGGCAGCCGCCAGTAGGCCAGGGCCAGCACCGCGATGACGAGGCCGAGGGTGATCAGTAGGCCGGCCTGTGCCACCGAGAAGATGGCGGCCAGGGCAGCAAGCAACAGCAGGAGAAACAGCAGCATGCGGCAACTATAGCGCGCTGCGCGAGGTGACTGGCATGCGCTGCATGCCTGGGGGAGTGATGCCGGGAAAAACGGCTATCGAGTGATGGTGCGTTTCGGCACCGTCGTCGTGAACGTCAGCGCACCACCAGGGATGAGCCGCCGGGTGATGCCGGTGATCGAAGGGATCGCACGGCAGCTGCGTCAGCCAGGCAGCGGTGCCGGCGATCCCCCGGCCTGATCGCCATTTACTTCCGACCGGCGAAGCAGGACGTCACGGCTGATCCCACCAGGATCGCCACAGAGGCCAGGGTGTGGATCAGCAGGGTCGAAAGTACAAGTGCGTTCATGTCAGCTCCTTTAATCAACCAGTCAATCTTTCCATCGACAATTGATCAGAGAAGCAAAGGCAGGCATCGGTTCCAGCCTGTTCGCACAATCCTTATTGGGAGGAATTTCGCACGAATTGTGCACGGTGCCGGGAGCCGGAAATGCCGGGTTTTCAGCTGCCTTTTGGCCGGAAAGCCTTCATCACGCCCTCATTGGTCTCTAGCCGCGGACCGCCGATGAGGTCGATGCAGTAGGGGATGGCCGGGAACACGGCTTCCAGGTTCTCGCGGATGGACTTGGGACGGCCGGGCAGGTTCACGATGAGCGTGCGGCCGCGGATGCCGGCGGTCTGGCGCGAGAGGATGGCGGTGGCCACATATTTGAGTGACGTGCTTCTCATCAGCTCGCCGAAGCCGGGCATCTCGCGCTGCACGACCTTCAGCGTGGCCTCGGGGGTGACGTCGCGCGGGGCCGGCCCGGTGCCGCCGGTGGTGACGATGAGGCAGCAGCCGGCCTCGTCGCTCTGGCGGATCAGCTCGCCAGCGATCACGTCGATCTCGTCCGGAACCACGCGGTAGTCCACGTCGAAGTCGGTGCTGAGCCACTCGCGCAGCAGCGCCACGCAGGCCTGGCCGGGTTCGTCGGAATAGACGCCGGCGCTGGCGCGGTCCGACACGTTGAGCACTCCAATCACGGGCTTGTTCATGCCGTGGATTCTATCGCGCTGCAGCGCGGCTCAAGTGCCACAGAAGGTGGCGGCCACGCGCTCATGATCCTCGGGCGGCAGGCGGAAGTCCTCGAAGCCGGGATGTTCCTCGAAGGGCTGCTGCACCAGCGAGAGCAGTGTGTTGAAGGGCGCCATGTCCCCGCGGTCGGATGCAGCGGCCAGCGCAGCCTCCACGCGGTGGTTGCGGGGGATGAAGGCGGGATTGCTTCGCAGCATCGCCGCGCGCCGCTCTGCCACGGGCGCCGGCTCTTCTGCGAGGCGTGCGCGCCAGGTCGCCAGCCACCCGGACAGTTCGGGGTCGCCCCCGGATTCGATGCTGTCGGCGAGACGGCGCAGGGCCTGCGTGAAGTCGGCGCGTGCCGCCTGCAGGGAGCGCAGCAGCGCAGTCACCAGTGCAGTGTCATCGGGCCGTGCGCTAGTCAGGCCGAGCTTGCGCCGCATCAGCGCCAGCAGCTCCGCGTCGAACTGGTCCATGAAGGAGTTGATCACTCCGGTGGCACGCTCGACGGCATCGGCCGCTTCACCCGGCATCAGCGGCAGCAGGCATTCGGCCAGCCGCGCGAGGTTCCATTGCGCAATGGTGGGCTGGTTGCTGAAGCTGTAGCGCCCGCGATGGTCGATGGAGCTGAACACCGTGGCCGGGTCGTAGTGGTCCATGAAGGCGCAGGGACCGTAATCGATGGTTTCGCCGCTGATGGCCATGTTGTCGGTGTTCATCACGCCATGGATGAAGCCCACGCTGCACCACAGGGCAATGAGCCGCGCCTGGCGCTCAGCTACAGCGCGCAGGAACGCAAGCGCCGGGTCCGCGGCGTCACCGGATTCGGGATAGTGGCGCGCGATGCAGTAGTCGAGCAGCGCACGCAGGGAATCCACATCGCTGCGCGCGGCGAAATACTGGAAGGTGCCCACGCGCACATGGCTGGCCGCCACGCGCGTGAGGACTGCGCCCGGCAGTGGCATCTCGCGCAGCACGCGCGTGCCGGTGGCGACCACCGCCAGCGAGCGGGTAGTGGGAATGCCCAGAGCGTGCATGGCCTCGCTCACCAGGAATTCGCGCAGCATGGGACCGACAGCGGCCAGGCCATCACCACTGCGCGACCACAGCGTGCGGCCGGAGCCCTTCAGCTGCACGTCGCGCAGCACGCCATGGCGATCGCGCAGTTCACCCAGCAACAGCGCGCGGCCGTCGCCCAGCGCCGGCACAAAACTGCCGAACTGGTGGCCGGCGTAGGCCATGGCGATGGGGCGTGCGTCGTCGGGAAGGCGCTGCCCGGAAAAGATCTCGTGCGCCACTGGCCGCAATGCGGCCGCGTCGAGTCCCAGCTCCACGGCCAGGCCGTCATTGAAGGCCAGCAACTGCGGCGCCGGCACGGGCGCCGGCGCCACAGCGACATGGAAGGCCGCAGGCAGTGCGGCGTAGGTGTGCTCGAATCCCAGGTGCATGCCGGAAGCCTACCCCGTTGTGTCCTGCCCGGACCTGCGATCTGCCGCGAGGCGCTAGACTGCGGGGCATGAGCGCCATTCCCCCGCTGTTCCAGCCCCCGGTGTCATTTGCCGATCCGCGCGTTGCGCCCATGGAGTGGCGTCCGCCGGCCGAGCGCATCGTCTCCGGTGATCCGCTGCAGCGTGCCTGGAATCTCTACGACAGTGCCGACGGACACTTCAGCGCCGGCATATGGGAATGCCAGCCGGGCAAGTGGCGCGTGGTCTTCACGGAGAGTGAGTTCTGCCACCTGCTGGAAGGCCGCATCGAGGTGACCGGTGACGATGGCTCCGTGCGCGTGTTTTCTGCTGGTGAGGCCTTCGTGTCGCCCGCGGGGTTCACCGGTTACTGGGAAGTGCTGGAGCCGGCCCGCAAGTACTACGCCATCCATGAATAAACGCATCATGATGGCGGCGCTGCTCGCCGCCGCGCTGGTCGCCTGCAAGGACGTGCCGCAGCAGGCTGGTGCCGACAAACTGGCTGCCGGCTGCCTGCCCGGCGGTGAAGGCAGCCTCGAGGCCGCTTTGCGTGGCGCGATGGATGCGGATATCGCCTGGGCCAATGCGCAGATGGAATGTGACGGCGACCTGCGGCCGGATGGATCGGGACTGCGCATCACCATCGCAGGCCCGCTGCCGGCGGCATTGGCAGGATCCGGAGCTGCCGCCGACACTGCGCGACGGTTGCGGTTCATCTTCGGAGTCGACATTGAGGACACTGCCGCCGGCACGGCGCAGGTGCTGCCCACCAACCTGACGGTGATCATCGAGGGCGGCGAGCAGCTGTACGCCACGCGCGGCAGCGAGCTGTGTGCGGTGGAAGGCCTGGAGCGCGCGGCCAGTGGCGCAGACACCGAGCGCGTCAGCGCTCGCGGGTACTGCCTGGGCCCCGCCTCCGACCTCGCCGGGGACAAACGCCTGCTCGTGCCCACCTTCTCCTTCACTGCCCTGGTGCGCACCGGGGAAGAAACAACCGAGCTGCTGCAGACGGCGCAGTAGTGTCAACGGCAGTGTGGCTGCAGCGTTATGCGATCGGGGCGGGCATGAGGTGCGCGATGTTCAGGCCGCTGTGCGCCACCATCCTGGCGGCTGTCGTGAGTGTGCCCGCCGGCGCGGCCACGCTGTCCCTGGCCGGCCTGGTCGATGGCGACGGCGGCAATATCCTGGATGTCGACGGCTCGATTCCCCTCACGGAGAACTGGATCATCGGCGCCGGAGCGGGACGCGGGGATTCCAGCGTCGAAGGCGAGCGCTTCTCCGGCACCAGCCTGCGGGCGCGTGCCGACGTGCAGCTGGGCTCCCTGTTCGCCAACGCCGATGTGGAGCGCTGGAAGGATTCCGGCCAATTGCGGGCCACCACCTGGCGCGCGGGACTGGGATGGCTGGGAGAGTCGGGCCTGGCCGCCAGCCTGCTGGTGGTCGACCGCCGCCTCGATATCACCTACACCGTCATGCAGGCGGAAAGCACGCGCGAGCGGCAGATCCGCCTTGAAGGCAATGGCTTTGGCGCAGAGCTCGGCTGGTTCGGCGAATCGTGGACCGCGGGCGCGCGGTATGTGGATTACGACTATGGCCGCAACGTTGCGCGCATCCGTGCCGCCCGTGATGCGGCCGCAACGAGGCGCTTCCCCCGGCTGCAGCAGCTCATCGCCTCGATCGCCACACGTGCTGCCGGGGCGCCGGACCGCGAGATGTCCTTGTTCGTGGATCGCAGCATGGGCCGCCTGCACCTGGGTGCGGACTGGCAGCAGCAGCGGGACGCGGTGACGCGCGATGTCATCGACAGCGCCGGCATCACACTGGGAATGGAATTCGCCGACCGTTTCAGCGTGGACGTGATGGCCGGCGGCTCTAGGGACGATGCGGCGGGCACGGTGCCCTGGGGTGGCGTGGCGCTCACCCTGCGCAGTCGCCGCTAGCCGCCGCCAAGGCGGCCGCGCCCGTGGCAGGCGGCGGGACGGCCCGCCGCGACAGTGCTACTGCTCGCCCCAGACCGCGCGGGCCACGCTGACCACGAGCTCGAGCTTGCGGCGCTGGTTGTCCCAGCTGATGTCGTTGCCTTCGGCGCTGCTGGCGAAGCCGCACTGCGGGGACAGCGCGAGCTGCTCCAGCGGGGCGTATTTCGCGGCCTCGTCGATGCGGCGCTTCAGCAGGTCGCGGTCTTCCAGATCGCCCACCTTGGTGGTGATCAGTCCCAGCACCGCGGTCTTGCCCTTCTTCAGGAAGCGCAGCGGGCGGAAGTCGCCGGAACGCTCGTCGTCGTATTCGAGGAAATACGCGTCGATGTCCATCTCGGAAAGCAGCGCCTCGGCCACCGGCTCGTAGTTGCCGCTGGCGGCATGCGTGCTCTGGAAATTGCCGCGGCACAGGTGCATGGCCAGCAGCATGCCCGCGGGCTTGTGCGCCACAACCTTGTTCACGAACATGGCATAGCGGTGCGGCAGCTCGTTCGGGTCGTCGCCGCGTGCCTTGGCAGCCTCGCGCATCTTCGGGTCGCAGAGGTAGGCGAGGTTGGTGTCGTCCATCTGCACGTAGCGGCAGCCGGCGTCGTACAGCGAGCGCAGCTCATCGCCATAGGCGCGAGCCACGTCGTCGTAGAAGGCCGGGTCGAGTTCCGGATAGGCGTCCTTGCTGATGCCGGCGCGGCCGCCGCGGAAGTGCAGCATGGTGGGCGAGGGAATGGTCACCTTGGCGACGCTGCCGGGCGAGAGCTGGCCCTGCAGGTACTGGTAGTCGGCGAGCTGGATGGGGCGGTCATGCCGCACCTTGTCCACCACGCGCATCACCGGCGGCGCCAGCTCGCGACTGCCATCGGGCTTCTCGACGATGACCGGGTCGCTGGTCTTCACGCCACCCAGCTGGTCGAGGAAGTCGATGTGGAAGTAGGTGCGCCGGTACTCCCCGTCGGTGATGGCCTTGATGCCCACGCTTTCCTGGAAGCGCACGATCTCGGTGACGGCGCGGTCTTCCACCTGACGCAGGTCAGCGGCGCTGATTTCGCCCTTGGCGCGTTTCGCGCGCGCCTCCAGCAGGTAGGCGGGGCGCAGGAAGCTGCCGACGTGATCGTAACGGGCGGGCAGGGCGGGGTGTGAGTCCACGGCGGGACCCTGGGAGTTGCGGGTTTGCATGGGCGGCAATGCTAGGCGGGTCGTGGGATGAACCAAAATGATATATTTTCAGCTGTCCATGAATCACATTCATAACTGATCATGCTGGAACGCAGCCATCTTTCCATCATGCGTGCCGTCGAGCGGCAGGGCTCGCTCACGGCGGCCGCGCGCGACCTGCATCTCACCCAGTCGGCCCTGAGCCACGCCATCGGCAAGCTGGAGCGCGCTGTCGGCACGCCGCTGTGGCGGCGCGAGGGGCGCTCGCTGCAGCTCACGCAGGCCGGCCAGCACCTTCTGGAGGTCGCCAACCGGCTGCTGCCGCAGATCGAGCATGCCGAGCAGTCGCTGCAGGCTTTCGCGCGTGGCACCCGCGGCAACCTGCGCATCGGCATGGAATGCCATCCCTGCTACCAGTGGCTGCTGAAAGTGGTGGCCCGCTACCTGCCCCGCTGGCCCGACGTCGATGTGGACGTGAAGCAGAAATTCCGCTTCGGCGGCATCGGTGCACTGCTCGACCACGAGATCGACCTGGTGGTCACTCCCGACCCGGAGCCGCGCGCGGGATTGCAGTTCGTGCCCGTCTTCGACTACGAGCAGGTGCTGGTGGTCGGGCGCTCGCACCCGCTGGCGCGCGCCAGGCACGTGGAACCGGCACAGCTGGCAGGCGAGGTGCTGATCAGCTACCCGGTGCAGCAGGAGCGGCTGGATGTCTTCACGCTGTTCCTCACGCCGGCCGGGGTGACGCCGCGGGAGCACCGCACCGTCGAATCCACCGACCTGATGCTGCAGATGGTGGCCGCGGGCCGTGGTGTGGCCGCGCTGCCACGCTGGCTGGTCGAGGAGAACGCGCGCACGGTGGCGGTGGTGCCGGTGCGGCTCGGGCGCAAGGGTGTGCCGAAGAAGATCCACCTCGGGCTGCGCACGGCAGACTCGG
>JALYWF010000034.1 GCA_030852845.1 Pseudomonadota bacterium | reverse complement strand
CCCGGGCGGTGCACGTGGTCCAGGCGGTCCAGGTGGTCCTGGCGGCCCCGGTGCTCCAGGCGGAGCGCGGTAACGCCAGATCAAGTAGCCCTTGGCTCAGGGCCGGGGGCTACTCAATTGTTCACGGTTTCGGATATCGAATCTGCGGCACAGGCGCAGCAACGCGCCACGCGGTCGCCATTCCGGCGACGCATGAGCAATCCATGCGGGAAGAATTGGTGGAGCTAGACGGGATCGAACCGTCGACCTCTTGCATGCCATGCAAGCGCTCTCCCAGCTGAGCTATAGCCCCACATGCGGGAGGGGCGCGACGTTACGCGGCACCCCGTAAGCTGTCAAGAAGATGGGCTGCAGGTTTCACGCCCATCTCGCCACCCTGGTCATCAAGCTAGCTGATCGAGAGTTTCAGGGCCGCATCGAGCCGCGCCAGCACCCGCTCCTTTCCCAGCAATGCCAGTGTGGCATCGATGGGCGGAGAAACCGTGCCGCCAGTGACAGCCACGCGCAGCGGCTGCGCCACCTTGCCCAGTCCCAGCGAACGCTTCTCGGCGAAGTCCTGCAGCATCTGGTGCAGCACCGGTGCCGTCCACTCGGTGGCTGCCGTGAAGGCCGCACCCAGCTCGCCCAGCAACGCCTTGCCCTCGGTGGTGAGGTGTTTGGCAACCGCCTTCTCGTCCATCTTCGGCGGCAGGAAGAAGAACAGACCCGAGGCCGCCATCTCCTTCATCGTCTTCGCGCGCTCGCGCAGCGCCTCGGCGACGCCGCCGCAGAGCTCCAGATCCGCATCGTCGAGGCCCAGCAGCGCCAGCTGCTCGCGCAGCAGCGCCGCCAGCAGGGCACGCGGCGCGCGCATGATGTGCTGCTGGTTCAGCCACAGCAGCTTATCGGGATTGAAGGCCGAGGCCGCCTTGTTCACATCCTTGATGTCGAATGCGGCGATCATCTCCTCGCGGGTGAAGATCTCCTGGTCGCCATGCGACCAGCCCAGCCGCACCAGGTAATTCAGCAGCGCATCGGGCAGGAAACCTTCCTTCTGGTATTCCAGCACGCTCACCGCGCCGTGGCGCTTGGAGAGCTTTGCGCCGTCGGCGCCGAGGATCATAGGCACATGCGCGTACAGCGGCGGCGTAGCGCCGAGGGCCTGCAGCATGTTGATCTGCCGCGGCGTGTTGTTCAGGTGGTCGTCACCGCGAATCACATGCGTGACGCCCATGTCCCAGTCATCCACCACCACGCAGAAGTTGTAGGTGGGGTTGCCGTCGGAGCGCTGGATGATCAGGTCGTCCAGCTCGCTGTTCTGGAACACGGTGCGGCCGTGTACCAGGTCGTCGACCACCACCTCGCCGTCGGGCGGGTTCCTGAAGCGGATCACCGGCGACACGCCGGGCGGCGGGACTTGCGTCGAATCGCGCCAGCGGCCGTCATAGCGCGGCTTCTCCTTGCGCAGCAGCTGCGCCTCACGCATGGCGTCCAGTTCTTCCTTCGAGCAGTAGCAGCGGTAGGCCAGCCCCCTGGCCAGCATCTCCTCGATCACGGCGCGGTAACGGTCGTAACGCTGCGTCTGGTAGTACGGACCTTCATCCTCGTTCAGGCCCAGCCAGCGCATGCCCTCCAGGATCACCTGCACCGCCTCGTCGGTGGAGCGCTCGCGGTCGGTGTCCTCCACGCGCAGGATGAACTTGCCGCCGTGGCGGCGGGCCTGCAGCCAGGAGAACAGGGCCGTGCGGACGCCACCGATGTGCAGCATGCCGGTGGGACTGGGCGCAAAACGGGTAACGATGCTCATAGGCGGCGCATGGTAGCCGGCACTACCGGCTCAGTCGACGCGGTAGAAGTCCACGATCACGTGGTCGGGCTTGCGGATGCCGCGGGCCACGAACACGTGGCGGCGCAGCCATTCATGCGGGCCGGGGCGCACATCGAACACCGGCGTGGTGCGGAAATAGTAGGCATTCGGCGGCACTTCGATGCCGCGCACCAGCTTGTCCATCACCTCCGTCTCCGCCGTGCGCACGCCAGTATTGGTCACGGCGATCACGGTGCCGTCGCTGGCCTCGATGGAATAACGGGCCAGCACCAGGGTGAGGCCGCCGGGGGCAATGGCCTGCCAGTCCCCGCCGCCGGGCAGCACCCGGCCGTTGAGCTGCGGCCCGCCCACCGTGCCGCCAGTGACCGGGATGAAGCGTTTGCGATGGCCGTCGATCTCGCCCTGCTCCACCGGCGGGGCCAGCTCGCCGCGCAGGGAAAAAACATGTGTGAGGCCCGGGGCGGGCGCGGATGGTGCCGTGGGAATGCTGCTCATTGCAGGCACTGTGGCACAGCATGGCGGGTGCCTCAACGCCTGGAACTGGCCGTGCCGGATTGCGCGCCGGCAGGGCCGTGCGTAGACTTGCGCTCCCTTCGGGACGGGCGGTTAGCTCAGCGGTAGAGCACTGCTTTCACACGGCAGGGGTCACAGGTTCAAATCCTGTACCGCCCACCACTTCCTGGCGAAGGGTCCTTCAGAGCATCGCGCGCACATGCGGCACATTGGCCGCGGCCTGTCCGCCACCGACGCTGATTTCCACCTCGCCCTGCGGCAGGCTGGCTGCCGGCACTTTGAAAACTACTTCCCGCCTCTCCCCTGCCCGCAGGTGGATGCGCTCGAATCCGCGCAAGTTGCGGATGGGCGCTTCTTCCCCCGGTCCGCCACCCACATACAGCTGCACCACCTCGTCGCCATCGCGCGCGGAAGCATTGCGCACCACGGCGCGGATGGTAGCGCCCTCTGCCGTGCGTTCGGCCGCGAGGTCCGCATATTCGAACTTCGAGTAGCTGAGCCCATAACCGAAGGGATAAAGCGGCTCGCCGGTGAAATAGCGGTAAGTGCGGCCCTTCATGGCGTAATCGGTGAAGGGCGGCAGCTGGTCCACGCTGCGGTAGAAAGTCACCGGCAACCGGCCCGCGGGATTGGCGACACCCGAAAGCACATCGGCAATGGCGGAACCCGCCTCCTCGCCGCCATACCAGGACATCACCAGAGCCCCTGCCCGCGCGGCCGCGTGATTCGCGGCAATGGCGCTGCCGCTGGAAAGCACCACCACTACCGGCTTGCCCGTGGCGATGGCCATCTTCACCAGGTTCTCCTGCTGCTCGGGCAGGTCGAGCGTGGTGCGATCGCCGCCGAGGAAGCCGGGGATGTTCACGCCACGCAGTTCCTCGCCCTCGAGCTCGCTGTTGAGGCCTACGAACACCAGCGCCACCTCGGACTGGCGGATGAGCGCCTCGGCCTCGGCGAGCGCTGCGGCAGCCGGCGGAATCCAGCCCAGCTGCATCGAACCGCCGGAACCGGGCTGGTGGTAGTCGATGCGCAGTTCATAGCTGCGGCCGGCTTCCAGCTGCACCCTGGCCCGCGGCGGCCGCCCGGGACCCATGGCCGGCTGTGTCGAGGTCTGCTGCGTCACGGGCCCGGTGCCAATCGACAGCTCCTTGCCGTCGAGGAACAGGCTGGCGCGGGCGCTGCGGTTCCAGGTGCCCAGGCGCACGGTGAGATCGAACTCGCCGCTGGCGCGCGGCGTGAGCTTGCCGGTCCAGCGGATGGAATACGCCGTGCGGCCCACCGCGCCGCGCACGGCGGGATCTTCCATGTCGGAACTGAAGTAGCCGCGCGGCTCCACACGACGCAGTTTCGGCTCGCCCTGCAGGTCCGGGTTGTCGAAGTATTCCGCGAGCAGTCCTGGGCCGCCGTCGGGCGTGGCCAGGAAGGCGCCAGCCACCAGTGCATGCGTGCTGGCGGTGTAGTTCGCACCCAGCGCGTAACCCAGCCGCGCCGCGGGAAACTGCGCCTGCAGGCCGGACAGCGGCGTGACCTGCTTCGAGGAGATGCCGTTGTAGTTGCCGAGCAGTGACACCGGGTCATCGGCCGCCGGCCCGACCACGGCGATGCTGCGCGTGGTGGGCGACAGCGGCAGCACGCCATCGTTCTTCAGCAGCACGATGGCCTTGCGCGCGGCCTCGCGCGCCACTTCGCGATGCTCAGGGGAGTCATTGGCGGTGATGGGGATGCTGGCAAAAGGCACACGCTCCTGCGGATCGAACATGCCCAGGCGCATGCGCGCCTCCATCAGCCGCGTGAGCGCGCGATCGATCTCGGCCTCGCTGATGCGGCCCGCCTTCACCTCTTCCACCAGCGTGGTGTACTCGGTGCCGCAGGTGAGGTCGGTGCCGGCCTTCACCGCGGCCACGGCCGCTTCGCCCAGGGTTTCCGTCTTCTTGTGGTTGGCGTGGATATCGTTCACTGCGCCGCAGTCGCTCACCACGTAACCCTCGAAGCCCCACTCCTCGCGCAGCCGCTTCTGCAGCAGGTCGCTGCTGGCGCAGCCGGGCACGCCGGCCACGGCGTTGTACACGCACATGATGGAGCCGGCCTTCGCCTCCACCACAGTGTCGCGGAATGCGGCGAGGTAGGTGTTCACCAGGTCGTATTCGCTCACGCGGGCATCGAACACATGCCGCTGCGGTTCCGGTCCGCTGTGCACGGCGTAGTGCTTGGGCGTGGCGACGGTCTTCAGGTAGCGGGGATCATCACCCTGCATGCCCCGCACGAAGGCCACGCCCATGCGGCCGGCGAGATAAGGATCTTCGCCGTAGGTTTCCTGGCCGCGTCCCCACCTGGGGTCGCGGAAGATGTTGATGTTGGGGGACCAGTAGGTGAGCCCGGCGGTGCGTCCCGGCAGCGTCGCCAGGGCTTCGGGGCCGGTGGGCGGAGGCCGCGTCTGCGCGTCGTGGTATTTGGCGCGCGCCTCGGTGGAGATCACGTCGGCCACGCGCTGCATCAACGGCGTATCCCAGGTGGCGGCGAGGCCGACGGCCTGCGGAAACACCGTGGCACGCCCCTGCACCACGCCGTGCAAGGCTTCGTTCCACCAGTTGTAGGCCGGCACGCCCAGGCGCTCGATGGCGGGCGCGGTGCTCTGCATCTGCAGCACCTTCTCTTCCAGCGTCATGCGCGAGACCAGGTCTGCGGCCCGGCGCGCCGGGGACAGCTTCGTGTCGAGGTAGGGCTCGGCCCTGCCCTGCTGCATGGCCACCCCGGTGGCTACCAGTGCCGCCAGGGCGAGCACGATGAGTGCCGGCTTCCACAATCTGGTCGTCATGCTCGATGCTCCCTGCAATTGCACGCGGGCGTGTGGCGGGGGTGAATATGTCCGAGGATAATGCCCGCGTACAACTATTTGGCAGGGGGTGGCAAATGCGCCAGACAATTCGTCCAGTGATTGCGATGGCTATCGGTCTGACGGCAATAACGGCGTGGGCCGCGCAGGAGCTGCCATTCCAGACCACGATGACCGAGGCCGAGCGGGCCAGGGAAGAGCAGCAGCGCGCCCGCCAGGAGGCGATGCCCGACACACCCGGCACCGGCCGCTTCCCCGCCATCAAGGAAGAGATCCGCACGCCCGTGCCGCAGGTGCTGTACCGGCCGGCCAACCTGGCGGCGCTGGGGAACACGAAGCTTGGCATCTATGTATTCGGCAACGGTGCCTGCGTGGATGACGGGGCCAGCTCGCGCCTGCACCTGCTCGAAGTGGCCTCGCATGGTTACCTGGCGATCGCGCCGGGCCGCATCCTCAATGGCCCCGGTGCCACGGGAGCGCGTCCGCCGCCTGCTGCCACGCAGGCACCGGAGCTCAACGTGCGTTCCAGCTACAAGGACATGCTGCAGGCCATCGACTGGGCCACTGCGCAGAATGCCGATCCGAAGAGCCCCTATTACGGCCGCATCGACACGCGCGCCGTCGCCGCCTCGGGCTTCAGCTGCGGTGGTGCGCAGGCCATGCGCGTGGCCGCCGATCCGCGGGTGAAGACCTTGGTGATGATGAACAGCGGACTGTTCGCTGACGGCGCCAGCTCCTCGATCCCCGAGATGGACGTACGCAAGTCGGCGCTGCGGGACGTGCGCGGCCCGGTGCTGTACGTGATCGGCGGCGAGACCGACACTGCCTTCGGCAATGCGAAGGATGACTTCAGCCGCATCAGCCACGTCCCGGTGGTGCTGGCCAACCTGCTGGGCGTGGGCCATGGCGGCACGTACTGGCAGCCCAATGGCGGCAAGGCCGCCACGACAGTGGTGACGTGGCTCGACTGGCAGCTGCGCGGCGATGCGCGTGCGGCGCGCAACTTCACGGGCAAGGATTGCGGCCTGTGCCGCGACAAGGCCTGGACGATCGAGAAGAAGCGCCTCGACTGATCGCCCGCTACCTGCCCTGCCTGAACGACAGGTTGCGGCCGAAGAATGGCAGCACGTGGTCCTGGAAACGGAAGGCCACGTGGCTGGTGTGGTCACCCGGATACACCTCGAAGGTGCTCTGGATGCCCTGCGCCTTGAGCGCCTCGTGCAGCCGGCGTGTATCCGTGACCAGCGAATCCTTGTCGCCCACGTCCATCGCGATGGCCTTGTAGCCCTTCACCTTGGTGATGTACTGGTCGAGGAAGGCCAGCGTCGCATTCGCTGTCCACTTGGCGAGGATTTCCGGGCGCTCCTTGCCCGCTGAATCCACCGGCAGGTCGATGAACAGGGGTGGTT
>JALYWF010000017.1 GCA_030852845.1 Pseudomonadota bacterium | reverse complement strand
ATCTTGCGGGGCGCAGGCCGTTCTGCGCCGGCGGGTTGCCACAGCGCCGAGAGATCCTGGGCGAGCCCCTTGCCTGGAAGGTTGCGATTGCCGGCAGCCCAGTCCAGGTGCTGCGACCCTGGGCCATGACAGGCTTCGCACCCGACATTCAGCTCCTTCCAGCTGGTCTGGTAGCGGTCTTCCTCCATGGAGTAGGCCTTCACGAGCCCGGTGGAATGACAGGTGGCGCAGCGCGCATTCCAGTTCTGGAAGGCGCCGGTCCAGTGCAGTGGATCCTGGTGGTCCACGTGGGCGTCGGGATAGAGGTGGAACCAGCGCTGCCCGCCCTCGGTGGCGGGACGGCTGTCCCAGCTGATGCTCAGCGCCTGCAGCCTGCCGTCGGGGAATTCGATGAGGTACTGCTGCAGGGGATACCAGCCGAAGGTGTAGGCGACGCGGAATGTCTCCGTCTGGCCCGCGGCGTTGTCGGTCTCGACGAAATATTGGCCGTCGCGGGTGAAAAAGCGCGTGGTGGTGCCGAAGTAGTTGAAGCGGGCATCGGCGAAATCACCCAGCACCGACTGCCCGTCCGGTTGTTCCATGGCATGGCGGTGGTGGCTTTGCTGCCAGTTCTCGAAGGCCTGCTGATGGCAACCGGCGCAGGCTGTGGTGCCGACGAAGGCGGCAGGGGCCGCAGGCG
This sequence comes from Pseudomonadota bacterium, assembly GCA_030852845.1. GTDB lineage: Bacteria > Pseudomonadota > Gammaproteobacteria > Steroidobacterales > Steroidobacteraceae > ZC4RG30. Next base: position 1,676 of record JALYWF010000017.1, on the reverse strand, counting down.
GACGTTTTGCAAGGACGGTTGCGATGCCGACCCCGAGCAGCAACAGGACGGCGGCGGATGTGATCAACCAGATGCGACGGGACGGCATGCCCGCAACATGACCAGACCTGCCCGGGCCTGTCCAGCTCCGGTAACGCCCGCGGTTTGCAGGATGTACCGGTGGTGGGGATACTGCGCGGAAGAAAAGGGGGATTCATGAAAGGTCGCATGGCATTGCTGCTGCTTCGCGTGGGCATCTGTGGGCTGGTCGTCACAAGCCTCGCGGGCGCGGCCGAACCGGCATCTTCCGCGCGCGTCGGCACTGCGCCTGCAGCAGCCGCGATGCCAAAGCTGGAGTTCGCCTTCGAGGCCCATGTGACCCTGGCGCCGGCCGTCGTGCTTGGCGAGACTGCCATTGGCCAGCGGCAATTCATTCCGATCACGGGCGGTGTGGTCGCGGGACCGAAATTCCGCGGTGAGGTGGTACCCGGTGGCTGGGACTTCCAGTTGCGCACCGCCGGCGGCTGCAACCAACTCACGGCCGATTATTTCTGGCGCACCCAGGATGGCGTGGTGATCCATATCCTCAATGAAGGCCTGCTCTGTCCGGAAGGCGTGCCCGACAGCCAGCTGACCTTCGTGCGCCCCCGCTTCGAGGCCCCGAAGGGGCCACATGAGTGGATGACCCGGGCCACTTTCATAGCCACCCTAGAGGTGGAGCGTGCGGCTGGACCGCAACCCCGGGGTGCCGAGGCACCTCCGGTGGCCGTGCGGATCAAGTTCTTCCAGCTCAAGTAATCCTTCGCGGCGCTGGGCCAGTTGACGCTGCAATGCGTCAGCGCAGTCCTACACCGCCCCGGGCGGAATACCGACGGCGCAGTCTTACACTGCCGCTACGCTGCTCCTGCTAAGTCCTTGTAAATAAAAAAGCAGCCCGACCCCGCGAGAGTCGGACTGACGGTCTTGCCCGAGCGGGAGAGTTGCGATGGCGGAAGCAGCAGAGAGGATGAGCCGACGCTCGTCCCGATCCGTGTCCAAGACCTATGCAGAGGAGGGCGAGCTCGACCTGCGCCGTCTGCTGAAGGTGCTGCAGGGCATCCGCGACGGTGACTTCTCGGTACGGCTGCCCGGCGACAAGACGGGCCTGTCGGGCAAGGTGGCCGACCTGGTGAACGAGATCGCCTCCACCAGCCAGCGCCTGGCGCGCGAGATCGAGCGCGCAGGGCAACTGGTGGGCAAGGATGGCCGCACGCGGCATCGCATCACCGCGGAGCGTCGCTCCGGTTCCTGGGGCGCGATGGAAGGCTCCCTCAACACGCTCATCGACGACCTGGTGTGGCCCACCGCGGAGGCCACGCGCACGATCTCGGCCGTTGCCAAGGGCGACCTGTCGCAGCTGATGCCGCTGGAGGTGGACGGACGCCCGATCAAGGGCGAGTTCCTGCGTTCGGCCACCATCGTGAACTCGATGATCGAGCAGATGCGGGGCTTCACCTCCGAGGTGACGCGCGTGGCGCGCGAGGTGGGCACCGAAGGCAAGCTCGGCGGGCAGGCCTTCGTGCCGGGCGCCGCGGGCACGTGGAAGGACCTCACGGACAACGTGAATTCCATGGCCGGCAATCTCACCGACCAGGTGCGCAACATCGCCGAGGTGGCCACGGCCATCGCCGGCGGCGACCTGTCGCGCAAGATCACGG